>NZ_JAYXIH010000005.1:0-164287 GCF_036016755.1 Aurantimonas sp. A3-2-R12
AGTTGACGGCGTTCTTCACCTTGAGCTTCGCCCATGACGAGATCGACCAATAGGGGAAGCCCAACCGGCGGCGGACGACGTTGAATACGACATTAATGGCGATCGCGGCGTCATACGCCCAGTCGCCAAGATAGGCGAGAACACGAGCGTTACAGACGACGACATCGAACTCGTCACCATGGATCACGAGAAATTGGCGCCCGTCAGCCATTGTATGGATGTCCGTCAGCTTGACCTCGACGCCGCCGAAATGCTGACCGGGAAAATCACGCAGGATCTCATCGTGATTGCCGGGGATATAGATGATCGTCGCCCCCTTGCGCGCCTTGCGCAGGAGTTTCTGCACGACGTCGTTGTGCGACTGGGGCCAATGCCAGGAGCGCTTCAGGCGCCATCCGTCGACGATGTCGCCGACGAGGTAGATCTTTTCCGCGTCGTGTACCCGGAGGAAGTCGACCAGCATCTCGGCCTGCGCCGCCTTCGAGCCCAGATGGACATCCGATAGAAACAGCGTCCGAAAATGACGTGTCGTGGTCAGCTGGTGCATGGTTGCCGTCCCGTGCATGCGTAGGATACCCCGTCTGCCTGCGTCCGGAATGACCGATTCTGATTGCATCCATGTGACGGGCACCCGCTGGCGTCTGCCCGCGCGCACGGCCAGCCGCCATCAGCCGGTTGCGGGGCGCGGGCGATCGGGTAGAAGAAGCATCGGTCGGGCAAGATCGAGATCGTGCCGGGGACCGTCCGGCGGCTGTGAGGGAGAGAAGATCATGTCCGAAACCGAATCCGGCGCCGAGCGGGCGGCGACCGGCGATCTCGACGAACAGGCGCTGTTCTATCATCGCTATCCCAAGCACGGAAAACTGGCGATCCAGGCGACGAAACCGCTTGGCAACCAGCGCGATCTCGCTCTCGCCTATTCGCCCGGCGTCGCCGCCCCCTGCCGCGAGATCGAGCGCGATCCCTCGCTCGCAGCCGTCTATACCGGCCGCGCCAACCTCGTCGCCGTGGTCTCCAACGGCACCGCCGTGCTCGGGCTCGGCGATATCGGCCCCCTCGCCTCCAAGCCGGTGATGGAGGGCAAGGCGGTTCTGTTCAAGAAATTCGCCGACATCGACGTCTTCGACATCGAGATCGATGCCAGGGAAATCGATCATATCTGCGATGTCGTCGCGGCGCTGGAGCCGACCTTCGGCGGCATCAATCTGGAAGACATCAAGGCACCCGAGTGCTTCGAGGTCGAGGCGCGGCTGCGCGAGCGCATGGGGATTCCGGTCTTTCACGACGATCAGCACGGCACGGCGATCATCGTCGCCGCCGCGATCCGCAACGGCTTGATGCTCGCCGGCAAGAAGCTGGAAGACGCGAAGATCGTCACCTCCGGCGCCGGTGCAGCGGCGATCGCCTGCCTCAACCTCTTGGTCGAACTCGGCGCCAGGCGCGATAACATCACCTGCACCGACATCGAGGGCGTTGTCTACGAGGGGCGCGAAAAGCGCATGGACCGCTGGATGGCGGTCTACGCCAAGAAGACCGACAAGCGCACGCTGGAGGAGGTCATCGAGGGCGCCGACGTCTTCCTCGGCCTTTCGGCTGGCGGTGTGCTCAAGCCGGACTACCTGAAGACGATGGCCGCCAAGCCGATGATCATGGCGCTCGCCAATCCGACGCCGGAGATCATGCCAAGCCTCGCCAGAGAGGTCCGGCCCGACGCGATGATCTGTACCGGGCGGTCGGATTTCCCCAACCAGGTCAACAACGTTCTCTGCTTCCCCTATATCTTCCGCGGCGCGCTCGACTGCGGGGCGACCGCCATCACCGAAGGCATGAAGACCGCCGCCGTCGACGCGATCGCTTCGCTGGCGCGCGAGGAAGTTTCGGAAGTGGCCGCCAAGGCCTACGGCTCGGATACGCCGGTGTTCGGCCCCGACTATCTGATCCCGGCGCCGTTCGATCCCCGGCTGATCCTGAAGATCGCTCCGGCCGTAGCCAAGGCCGCCGAGGCCGACGGCGTCGCCACGCGGCCCATCACCGACATGCCGGCCTATGTCGACCGGCTGAACCGCTTCGTCTTCCGCTCCGGCCTGATCATGAAGCCGATCTTCCGGATCGCCAGGGATTCGGGCAAGCGGGTGATCTTTTCCGATGGCGAGGACGAGCGGGTGCTGCGGGCCGCGCAGGTTCTGCTTGAAGAAAAGCTCTGCGCGCCGATCCTGATCGGGCGACCGAGCGTGATCGCATCGCGCCTCGAGCGCTATGGGCTGCGCATCAGGCCGGGCGAGGATTTCGAGGTGGTCAATCCGGAAGACGATCCGCGCTACCGCGACTATGTCGATCATTATTTCGGCAAGGTCGGTCGCAAGGGCGTCAATCCGGATACCGCCCGCACGATCGTGCGCACCAATACGACCGTGATCGGCGCAGTCGCCGTCTCGCGTGGCGAGGCCGATGCGCTGCTCTGCGGCCTGGAGGGCCGGTTTCCGCACCACGTCCGCGACATCAGCCAGGTCCTCGGCGTCGTAGACGGCGTCAGGAAATTCGCGGCGATGAGCATCCTCATCTCCCAGATGGGCACGAAGTTCTTCGTCGATACCTATGTCCAGCGCGATCCGTCAGCAGAGGATCTGGCGGAGATGACGATGCTCGCGGCGGCCGAAATCCGGCGCTTCGGCATCGATCCGAAGGGAGCTCTCGTTTCCCATTCGAACTTCGGTTCGGACGACACTGAGTCGACGCGGAAAATGCGCCAGGCCGTTGCGGTTCTGCGGCGGCTGGCACCGGACATCGAAGTCGACGGCGAAATGCACGGCGACGCGGCGCTCAGCGAGGCGACGCGTCAGCGCATCATGCCCGAGTCGACCCTGAAGGGCGAAGCCAACCTGCTGATCTTCCCCAGTCTCGACGCGGCGAATATCACCCTCAACGTCGTGAAGACGATGACCGATTCGCTGCATGTTGGGCCGATCCTGCTCGGCGCCGCCTCGCCCGCTCACGTCCTGACGCCGTCCGTCACCTCGCGCGGTATCGTCAACATGGCGGCGATCGCCACGGCCGAGGCGGTGCAGCGCGGCGGCTGAGGACCACGCACGCGGGAACGGCCGATCAGGAAAGGCGGGCGATGGTTCTTTCCCTGCCGATAAGTGGCAGCAGCGCGGCCAGTTCCGGCCCATGGTCGAGGCCGGTAAGTGCCAGCCGCAACGGCATGAACAGCGGCTTGCCCTTGCGCCCTGTCGCCTCTTTCACCCGGCCCGTCCATTCGCGCCAGGTCTCGGGGCCAAAGTAGCCTTCCGGCAAAAGCTCCCGTGCGGCTTCGACAATGGCTTGGTCGTCGTAGGACAGGTCCGGCTTGTCGGCCAAATCGCCGAAAACAACGCGCGCCCATTCGGCGGAATCAGCCAGCTTTGCGCAATTGCCACGCACGGCCTGCCAGAACATTTCGCCCCGCTCGTCCGGCACGCCCATGGCTGCGAGGCGGTCGGCAACAGCCGCGTAAGGCAGCGCGTGGACGATCTCGCCATTCAGCCGGTCGAGTTCGCCGGGATCGAATTTCGAGGCGGATGGCGAGACATCCTCGAAGCGCAAACGTTCGGCCAAGGCGGCGAGATCCGACATCGGCTCGATCGAACCGGACAGACCGACCAGAACCGCCAGCGAGGCGACGGCCATCGGCTCGTAGCCGGATTCGCGCAACGACTTGAGCGACAGGGCGCCGGTGCGTTTCGATAGCCCCTCACCGCCGATCGCGGTCAGCAGATTGTGGTGGCCGAAGACCGGCGCATCGAGGCCCAATGCACGGAAGATGGCGATTTGGACGCCGGTGTTGGTGACGTGATCGTCGCCGCGAATGACATGGGTGACACCCGTTTCGCCGTCGTCGACGATCGAGGGAAGCGTGTAGAGATAGCTGCCGTCCCCGCGCATCAGGACGGGGTCGGACAACGAGCCGAGATCGACCGTCTGCGGGCCGCGAATGAGGTCGTCCCAGTGGATGTCGGTGCGCTGCGGCGCGTGCGGATCGGAGGCGAAGTTCGGCAGCAGGAATCGCCAGTGCGGACGACGCCCCTCCGCCTCGAAGACCTGCTTCTCCGCGTTCGACAGTCGCAACGCCTCGCGGCCGTAGACCGGCGGCAGATTGCGCGCCGCCAAGCGTTTGCGCTTGCGGTCCAACTCGTCCGGGGTCTCGTAGCAGGGATAGAGAAGCCCGGCCTGCTTCAGCCGCGCGGCCGCGGCGGCATAATGGTCGAGCCGCTCCGACTGCCGGATAACCGCATGCGGCGCGATCCCGATCCAGGCGAGATCGGTCTCGATCATGTCGGCGAATTCCCGGCGCGACCGCTCTGCGTCAGTGTCGTCAAAGCGCAGGACGAAACGTCCGCTATTCTTCTCGGCGAACAGCCAGTTGAACAGCGCGGTGCGCAGATTGCCGATATGGAGGTGCCCGGTGGGCGACGGGGCGAAACGAACGATGACGGTCATCGCTCTGCCCTACTGAACCCGGACGTCGCTGGCAATCGGCGGAGCCGGCGAGAGACGCCGGTCAGAACCAGCGTGATCGCCGCACAAAAGACCGCCATGAGATTGATCAGGAGTGGATAAGGAACGCCGAGATCCATCAGGATGCCGCTCAGCCCCGGCCCGAGGGCGCTTCCGAACACCATGACCGCGAGGACCAGCGAGCGAACCGCGCCGAGATGGCGCACGCCATAGATCTCGGGCCACAAGGCGCCGAAGAGCGTCGCCGCGAAACCGTTGGAGATGCCGAGAAACATCATGAAGACGAAGATCGAGGCCTCGGCGGTAAAATTGGCGGCGACCAAGGTGGCGAAGGTCATCGGGATCAAGAAGAACGGCAGCAGCCGCACGGCAGAGAAGCGGTCGATCAGCCAGCCGCAGACGAGCGCGAACACCACCGTCGTCGCCGACATCACCGCAAAGCCGGAGGCGAACAGCTCCAGCGGCCAGCCGCGCAATTCGGTCAGATAGACCTGGTGGAAGAACAACGTCGTGCCGATGAAGGACGGCGCCACGACGCCCATCGCGAGAAGATAGAAGGTCGGGCTCCGGAGAACCTGTGCGACGGTCCAGTCGGGCACGTCCGATTGCGGCGCGCCGGCCGGCTCCAGCGACAGCGGATCGCGCTCACGATTGGTCAGCAGCGTGATGGCCGGCAGCGCCACGAGCAGCAAGACGATCGCGCTTGCCACCCATGCGCCCCGCCAGCCGATCATTCCCGCGCTCATCACGAAAAGAAGCGGCAACAGCGCTTCGCCGGCCTGGAACCCGGGGGTGACGAGCGATATCGCCCGGCCCCGATTGGCCACGAACCACCGGCCGGTGGCGGTGAATGCCGTCTGGCTCATCATACCCTGCCCGAACAGGCGCAACAGGTAGATCGAAAGCAGCAGAAACGGCACAGACGACGACCAGGACAGAAACAGTGTGGCAGCGGCGAGACCGGTGATCGTGCCCGCCGCCACATGCCAGGTCCGAAACCTGTCGAGGAGGCGGCCGAGAAACGGCAGCGTCGCCGCGCTGCCGAGCGTCGCCATCATGTAGATCAGGCCGAATTCGCCGTTGGTCAGGTCGAACTCACGGCGGATCTCGCCATTCGACAGCGCGATGAAGAATGTCTGGCCGAAGGACGAGAAGAAGCAGAGCAGGAAACCGCCGCCGAGCCAACGCCCATTGCGGCCGATGAACGAGAGGAAGGTCATGGATGGTCCGGTCGGCATGGGCGGTGCGGCCCCTGCCGCAACGATCCCTTCACCTGCCATATCACCCTTCTAGGGGCTAACTCCAAGCGGATCAGACGGCCAAGCCGACCGGCGAGCCAGTGGCCAGCAGCCAGCCGAAGAGCAGCAACCCGGCGGCGATGAAGACGACGCCGAAAATGAGCTGCCGCGCGGCGTAGCGCCGCTCGGGATCCAACTCCGCCCCAAACGCATCGCGCTTCATCACCCGAAAATAATCGCCGAACTGGAAGCTCGGCCGGTGCCCGGCGACCTTCCAGATCCGCCGCATCGCCAGGAAATAGCGCAGCAGAAACAGCGCGCCGACCGCAAGCGTGGCGGTTGCGATGGTGTCGAGCGGCGGGATCTCGAACATCTCACGCACCATCCCGAAAGCGATTGGTGATCGGATAGCGGCGGTCGCGACCAAAATTCTTGCGCGTCACCTTCACCCCCGGCGCCGATTGCCGGCGCTTGTATTCGGCGATGTAGAGAAGCCGCTCGATGTGGCGCACGGTGTCCCGGTCGAAGCCACGCTCGACCAGCTCGTCGACGCCGCCATCATGCTCGACGAGATGCTGAAGGATCGCATCGAGGACCTCGTAGGGCGGCAGCGAATCCTCGTCCTTCTGATCCTCGCGCAGCTCCGCCGACGGCGGCTTGTCGATGATTCGCTCGGGAATCACGATGCCGTCCGGCCCGAGACATTCTTTCGGCCGGTGCATGTTGCGCCAGCGTGCCAGGCGAAACACCTCGGTCTTGTAGAGATCCTTGATCGGATTGAAGCCGCCGTTCATGTCGCCGTAGAGCGTGGCGTAGCCGACGCTCATCTCGCTCTTGTTGCCGGTTGTGACGACCATGGAGCCGAACTTGTTGGAGATCGCCATCAGGATGGTTCCGCGCGTGCGGCTTTGGAGATTTTCCTCGGTGATGTCGGCTGGCCGGCCGGCGAACATCTCGGCCAATGCGCTGGTGAATCCCTCCACGGGATCGGCGATCGGCACGATGTCGTAGCGCACGCCGAGCGCCTCGGCACAGGCCGCCGCATCCTCCAGGCTGGTCTCGGTCGTGTAGCGATAGGGCAGCATGACACAGTGGACGCGCTCCGCGCCCAGCGCATCGACGGCGAGAGCCGCGACGATCGCCGAATCGATGCCGCCGGACAGTCCAAGCACGACGGATTTGAAGCCGTTCTTGTCGACATAATCGCGCAGGCCCAGCACACAGGCGCGCCATACCGCCTCGTCCGCGTCCGGCATCGCCGCCGTCTCGCCGTTCTGGCAAGCCCAGCCCGTCTCCCCTCTTTGCCATTCGGTGAGGTAAACGCCGGATTCCAGCCTCGGCAGCTGGAAAGCGAGGCTCCGATCACCGTTGAAGGCGAAGGAACCGCCGTCGAAGACGAGATCGTCCTGTCCGCCGACCTGGTTGGCATAGACCAGCGGGAGGTCGGTCTCGATCACCTGGCGCAATGCTACCTGATGCCGAACGTCCATCTTGCCGCGGTAAAACGGCGAACCATTCGGCACCATCAAGATCTCGGCGCCCGATTCGGCCAGCGTCTCGCCGACGCCGAGGTCGCCCCAGATGTCCTCGCACACTGGAATGCCAAGCCTGAGGCCACGAAAATTCACCGGGCCCGGCATATCGCCAGCCTGAAACACCCGCTTTTCGTCGAACTCGCCATAGTTCGGCAGATCCACCTTGGAGCGCCAGGTGACGACGCGACCTTGATCGAGGACGGCCACGGCGTTGAACAGCCCCTCCCCGGTGCGCAGCGGACACCCGATCACCACGCCGGGGCCGCCATCCGCCGTATCTCTCGCCAGCGCCTCGACTGCTTCCAAACAGGCTTCGATGAAAGCCGGCTTGAGTACGAGATCCTCGGGCGGATAGCCGGCGATGAAGAGCTCTGTGAAAAGGATCAGGTCGGCGCCCTCGGCCGCCGCCGCGGCCCTGGCATTGCGGGCCATCGCGAGATTGCCCGCCACATCGCCAACGGTGGGGTTCAACTGGGCGATGGCCAGCTTCAAATGGTCGTCGATAGCTTTCACGGCCTTGCCCGGCTCCCTTGCGAAATCATGCAAACGGACGAATGGCATATCCGAAACCGTCAACCGGCCTCATAACAAGCCGCGTCGGAGGGCGCGAGCCCGTTCGTCCCAAACTCGCCAAGGAGGAGAGCCATGCCGATCAGCAATCACCGCAATGCGGCCACGCGATGGTTCGGCCGGTCAGCCGACCTGTTGCTGCCCATCGAACGGCGGATTCTGGAAAGCGCACGGCAGGGCACGACCATCGCCCGCGATGTCAACGCCCATTTCAAGGCGCAGTCGACTGTCGGCGAGCGGCTGTCCGACCGCATCGCCGAAATAGGAGGTTCCTGGAGCTTTATCCTCAGCTTCCTGGGTTTCCTGGTGCTGTGGGTCATCGTCAACACAGTGCTTCTGACGCGCCAATCCTTCGACCCCTATCCGTTCATCTTCCTCAACCTGATCCTGTCCATGCTCGCTGCCATTCAGGCGCCGATCATCATGATGTCGCAAAACCGGGCGGCGGCGCGGGACCGGCTGGATGCGAGCCACAATTACGAAGTGAACCTCAAGGCGGAGATCGAAATCCTCGCGCTGCATGACAAATTCGACGCGATACGCGATGCCGAGCTGAAGCAGATCGCCGAGACGCTGGTTCGCATCACCGACCGGCTGGCCCGGTTGGAAGGCGCAGGCAGCAGCGTTTCGAACAGCACTCTCGGGAGCCCGCCGACTTGAGCGGCATCGTCCATCGGGTTGCCCTTGTTCTGTATGCTCAATGCCCTGTCGGCGGCAGTTTGGACCGGGCTATTCGTCTCGTTGGGATGGACTTTCGGCCTCGCGGCCGAAACGGTTCTGCGGCGCCTGTTCGCGCGGCACCAAGGTTTTGTGCTGGCGGGTATCGCGCTGGTACTGACGGCGGGGCATTTGGGCGGATTTTTCGTGAAGCGGCGGAGGCGTAGGAGCGAAGCTGGGGATTGAGAATGCCGCCTTCCCCCGAAAGCCACTTTCTTGCGCCGTAAAACTCTGCGACAAGCGCGCCACGTCGAACTGCGACGGGACGTTCGATCGCGCCTAGGCCGTCGCACTCCTGACGCGCGGAGCCGCTGTGTACGAAATCCTGAGCCTCATCGGACAGTTCGGACCGATCATCGTCCTGGCCGGAACCTTCTTCGAGGGCGAGGTCTTCGCGATCATCGGCGGCTTTCTGGCCTATCGCGGATCCTATCCGTTCGAGATGATGATCGCGCTGGCCTTCGCCGGTTCTTTCGTCGGCGATCTCTCGGTCTTCCTGTTCGCTCGTTTTTCATCGAATCACCGTTGGGTGGCGCGGTGGCGCAGCCGGCGGAAATTCGCCAAGGCGCTCGAATTGGTCGAGCGCTACCAGGCCTATTTCGTCATCGTGAATCGGTATATCTACGGCTTACGAATGCCAGGTCTCATCGCCCTCGGCCTGTCGCGGATCTCGATCACGCGCTTCGTCCTGCTCAACCTGTTCGGCGCGGCGCTCTGGGCCGGCATCTTCACGACGGTCGGCTACGTCTTCGGCTACTCGATCGGCTCGGTCTTCGCACATCTCCAAGTAATGGAACGTGGCGTCGGAATCGTGCTGATCGTCATCGCGGTGGCGCTTGCCGGCTGGTTCGCATGGCGCCAGTGGGGTCCGGTTTTCATGCGACGCGCGCGGAACCGGCGCGGTGAGCGATTGGCGCCCGGCTCGAAGCGTCGTCCCACCGATCCCGACCTGCGATAATCGGGTTCGATCACCGCAGCTTGGTTCGACGCTTTCCGTCCGCTCAAATCCCGATCGCGGCCTCTCCACGGTCGAGAATCAGAGGAATGATCAGATCCTCCTCGTCGGCGAGATGCCGCACCAGGCGGTTCAACAACCGCTCGCTGGCATCGGCATAAGCGTCTGAGGCCCTGCGCGCGTCGTCACGGGGCCCGCCGGGGCCGATCTCAATCGCCAGGAAACGATTGGCCGTCTCAGCCGTGGCCAGAAGGTCCTGGTGAATCACATCGTGATCGGCCTCGAGCAATTCGAATCCGTGAGCGAGCTTGTGTTCCGCGCGCTGAAACACCGGAAAATAATGCTGATCCTCGATCCCGTGGTGGTCTTCCAGCTGGGTGAGGAAGAACTGCAGCCGCGGCGCGAACCACTGCCGAAAGGGGCCCATCGCGACCGTGCCCTCGCGCTGCTGGGACAACGCCCCTTGAAGAGCGGCGCCAAGCTCGCGGAACATGTCGTGCCGCTGCAGCCAGAAGCGCGCCGTTGCGCCGAGATTTTGATGCCCCGTCCATATCTCGCGTGGATAGCGATCCAGCAAGTCGCGCAAATCCGCCGGCAGTCCGGTGCGGGTATCGAGATCGAAAACACTCTGGTCCATCGGACAGGCGATTGCCCCCATTCCCTTCCGCTTTGCCGTAGTCTCCTCAGGCGAAGGCAAAGGCCTCCATGGAGAGCACGCCGAAATCGCGGCTGCCATGCAGCTTCCTGGCGGTCGCATCCGCTCCACCCGCACCGATCGCCACGTATAGCGGCATCAGATGTTCGTCGGTCGGATGATTCTCAACCGCAAAAGGTGCCCTCGCCCGATAATCGGTAAGGGCCTCGCGGTCGCCTGCGACGACGCGCTCGCTCATCCAGTCGGCGAAATCGGCAACCCAGGCCGGCGTTTCGGCCTGCCGCTCGCTTTGCTGCATCCGCGCGAACGCCTCGCGCAGATTGTGGGTGAACGAGCCCGACCCGATGATCAGAATGTCCTCATCACGAAGCGGCTCCAGCGCCGCTCCGAGCGCGAGGTGATGTGCGGGTTCTTGCGTCGGATCGACCGAGACTTGCACGACGGGGATATCCGCATCCGGATAAGCGAGGATCAGCGGCACCCAGGTGCCGTGATCGAAGCCGCGTCCGGTCGCGGCCTCCGCCGCGAAGTCATCATCCGTGAGTGCCTTTACGATGCGACTGGCGAGCGCCGGATCGCCCGGGGCCGCATAGCGCATCTCATAGAGGCGCCGATCGAAACCGCCAAAATCGTAAATCGTCTCCGGCCGTTCATCGCCTGACACGAGAACCCCGTTCTCTGCTTCGAAATGCGCGCTGGCGACGACGATCGCCCTGGGGCGCGGCAGGTCCGCAGCCAGGGTGCGCAGAAACCGTGCATCCTCGGTCTCGGCAATCGCGATATCGGGCGATCCGTGGGAAATGAAGAGGCTGGGAAAAGACGCCATCAGGCAACTCCGTTGATCACCGCGAAGCTAATGCTGCTCCGGCGGTACCGTTAGCCACCTGAAAGCCGACGCAGCGTTTACCGTTCGCGGTCGTTCTCACCGGCTCTAAGGGAGCCGACCACCGTTCGGCCATCGCGTTCGGGAAATTGCTCCAGCCCGTCGCCGATGTCGTAGAAATCGGCCTTGCTGGCCGTGAAGATATGATGCGATGGGACGAGGCGGCTCGGCTGGTCGAACGCCCCGGCCAGGATCGAGGTCTGGTCGAGGCCGTCGTGCTTCCAAAACAGCAGCGTGCCGCAGGTGGAGCAAAAGCCGCGCCGCGCTTCGGGCGACGACCGGTACCAGGCGAGCGTCTCGCCGATGACCGCCAGTTGGTCGTCAGTGACGCTTGTCGCGGCATAATGGAGACCGGATTGCCGGCGGCATTGATCGCAATGACAGAAGATGACCGGTCTGACCGATCCCCGGGTCTCGAACCGGACGCCGCCACAGAGACAGCGTCCGGTACGAATTGTCTCACCCGTCGGCATCACCAACTCCTGAGCCCCAGTCTCCGGCTGCGCGTTAGAAATTCGCTGCCTGCTTTGGCGCGTTAGCGGCCTGATCCTTCTTGAGAAGCTCGGCGACCAGGAACGCGAGTTCCAGCGCCTGATTGGCATTCAGTCGCGGATCGCAATGGGTGTGGTAGCGGTCCGAAAGATCCTCGGCCAAAACCGGCCGCGCGCCGCCGGTGCATTCGGTCACGTCCTTGCCGGTCATCTCGATATGGATGCCGCCGGCATGGGTTCCCTCGGCCCGGTGGACGTCGAAGAACCCTTGCACCTCGGCGAGAATCCGGTCGAACGGCCGCGTCTTGTAATGGTTGAGCGTTATGGTGTTGCCATGCATCGGATCGCATGACCAGACCACCTTGCGTCCCTCTTTCTCGACGGCGCGGATCAGCTTCGGCAGATGCGCCTCGACCTTCTCATGGCCGAAACGCGTGATCAGCGTCAGCCGGCCTGCCTTGTTCTCCGGATTCAGCTTGTCGATCAGCCGCAGCAATCCATCGGCTTCCATCGAGGGGCCGCATTTCAGGCCGACCGGGTTCTTGATCCCCCGGCAATATTCGACATGCGCATGATCTTCCTGGCGGGTGCGGTCGCCGATCCAGATCATGTGACCGGAGGTCGCGTACCAGTCGCCGGAGGTCGAATCGACGCGCGTGAACGCCTCCTCATAGCCAAGCAACAGCGCTTCGTGGCTGGTGAAAAAATCGGTCTCGCGCAGCGAAGGATGGCTCTCCGCGTCGATACCGATCGCGCGCATGAAATTCATCGTCTCGGAGATCCGGTCCGCGAGCTGGCGATAACGCTCCGCCTCGGGGCTGCCGGCAACGAAGCCGAGCATCCACTGGTGGACATTGTCGAGATTGGCATAGCCGCCCTGCGCAAAGGCTCTGAGCAGGTTCATCGTCGCGGCCGACTGGCGGTAGGCCATCACCTGCCGCTCCGGGTTCGGTATGCGCGAGGCCTCGTCGAAATCGATGCCGTTGATGATGTCGCCGCGATAGGAGGGAAGCGTCTTGCCGTCCTTGGTCTCGCTGCCGGAGGAGCGCGGCTTGGCGAACTGGCCCCCGATGCGTCCGATCTTGACCACCGGCTGCGCCGCGGCAAACGTCAGCACCACCGCCATCTGCAGGAAGGCGCGGAAGAAATCGCGGATGTTGTCGGCACCGTGTTCGGCGAAGCTCTCGGCGCAGTCGCCGCCCTGCAGCAGGAAGGCCCGGCCTTCGGCAACCTCGCCGAGGGCGCGTGTCAGCTTGCGGGCCTCACCTGCAAAAACCAACGGCGGAAAGCTCGCCAGACGCTTTTCGGTTTCCGCCAGCGCCATCGGGTCCGGATAGTCCGGCACCTGCTCGATGGGCATTGAGCGCCAGCTCGATGGTGTCCAGTCCTTCGCCATAACCATGTCTCCTGACCGGGCATCTCCCGGTCGTCTCTTGTCTCGTCGTGATCCGAAATCGCGGCTGTCAGGCTCGCTCGCCTCGACACGCCGGCGGCGTTTAAACATTTCTACGCCGCTTTGTCATCCTTTGCACAGCGCCAGTCTCGGGGTGGCTTCAATCCGGATCGACGAAGCGCGCGCCGCGATCGACCACGAGGCGGTCAAAAAGATCCGCCTCATGCCGGTCCAGACTGACCGCTCGCGGATAACGCGGCGCTGCCCGATCGCGCAGTATGGCTGTCTCGAAGCCATGCGTCTCATTGACGAAACGCCGCAATCCGGCGGCACCGTAGAGCGTACGGAACCCTTGCATGACCGCGTCGAGATAGCTCTGCAGGATAGCCGCCTGCATATCGCTGGCATCGGCCGCGCCGCGATGCGCCTCGTAGATATAGAGCGGCACGCCGGTGACCGGCGGCGTCTCGATTTGAAGGCGAGCGAGATCGACGATACGGCGACTGTAGCCGGCTTCGCGTTCGTCCACCGATGGCAGATGGTCGGCGAGATCGTAGACCACCACGCCTTCGACCGCATGGGTGTCGGATGGATGGACCGATAGCAGCGCCATCGCGGCGCTCGCCTCGCGCGGTAGCCAGAACCTCCGCCAGCCCTCGACGCGGGCACGGCGAATGCCGAGAAACTTGGTGCGCAAGGTGCGCCGGTTGACCAATGACCCATAGCCAAAATAGGCGACAATACGCCCCTCGGCTGCGAGGCGCGGAAGGTCCGGATGATCGTCGTGGATGTCCATTGAAACGGCTCTACCGGGTCATCGCGGCGGATCAGGCGGCGACCTTTTCGCCCCTGCGGATCCGGTAGTTCGGCTCGTACATCGTCACCAGTTCCTCGGCTGCTGTCGGATGCACGGCCATGGTCGCGTCGAACTGAGACTTCTTCACACATGCCTTGATGGCGATGCCGATCAACTGCGCCGTTTCGCCTGCCTCCGGCCCCAGAATATGGGCCCCGACCACGGTGTCGTCGTCCGCGTTCACGACGAGCTTGATGAGCATCCGGTCGGGCCGGCCGGCCAGGATGTTCCGCATCGGCCGGAAGATCGTCTTGTAGACGTCGAAATTCTCGAGGTTCTTTTCCGCCTCGTCTTCCGACATGCCGACCGTCGCGATCTGCGGATGCGAAAAGACGGCCGTGGGGATATTGACGTAGTCCGGCTGCGTCGGATTGTCCTTGAAGACAGTTTCGATGAAGCACATCGCCTCGTGGATCGCCACTGGCGTCAGCGGAACCCGGCCGATCACGTCGCCGAGCGCGTAGACATTGTCGGCGCTGGTCTTCAGGTGCTCATCGACAAGGACGCAGCCTTTTCTATCCATTTGCACGCCCGCCTTGTCGAGGCCGAGCTTCTCCGTGCTCGGCAAGCGCCCGAGAGCCAGCATGATCTGGTCGCCCTCCCAGAAGGACCCATCCGACAAGGCGGCGCGAAGCCCGCCGTCGTCATTGCGTTCCACCTTTTCGAAGACCGTCTTGGTGATGATCTTGATGCCCTTGTTCTCAAGCTCGGCGTGCAACAGGCGGCGGACATCCATGTCGAAGTGCTGCAGAATTTCCAGGCCCCGGTAGAGCACCGTGACCTCGACGCCGAGGGCGTTGAAAATGCAGGCAAACTCGATGGCGATATAGCCGCCGCCGGCGATAATGATCTTTTTGGGCAATTCGGCGAGATCGAAGGCCGCATCCGAAGTGATGCAGAGTTCGTGCCCCTCCAGTGCATCATGCGGATTGGGGTAACCGCCGACGGCGATCAACACCTTGTCGGCGGTGACCGTGCGATCCGCATTGACCAGGCGAATCGTGTGGGCATCGTCGAACACGGCAGTGTCGCGGAGAATTTCAACGCCGGCCTTTTCCAGGTTGGCCTGGTAGATGCCATTGAGGCGGCGAACCTCGGCATCGCGGTTCCGCTTCAGCACGTTCCAGTCGAAAGAAGTCTCGCCAATCGTCCAGCCATAGCCGGCGGCGTCTTCGAAATGTTCGGCGTATTCGCCAGCATAGACCATCAGCTTCTTCGGCACACAGCCGCGATTGACGCAGGTTCCACCGAGATCGTCATATTCGGCGACGGCCACCCGATGTCCCATCTGAGCGGCAAGGCGCGCGGCGCGAACGCCGCCCGAGCCACCGCCAATGACGAAGAGGTCGTAGTCATATGATGTCTGGGTCACGGGAGAATTCCGTCTGTTGCAACCATTGCCGGATCGAGTGTCACCAGCCGGCGCGAGAAAAGATTCGGTCGGCCGCGGCCCCGTCCAGCATTGCCGTTAGCAAAAAGGGCGGCCGAATGACCACCCTTTTCGCATCATCGGCCGGTTGCCGTTTTCGTGAAGCCCTCGAAGGGCGCTGCTCTCTTACTGGGCCGGGGTCGCAGCATCCGCACCCGCTGCGGCCGGAGCCGCATTCGCCGTCGGGGCGATCTGGCGTATGCCCTCGATCGCGCTCTCGCGCAGATCCCGCACGATGCCATTGCTCCAGACCTCGGCGGCGCCGACCATTTCGCGTGTCGCCGCAGGCCCTTGCGCCAACAGCTTCTTGCCGGCTTCCGAGTTGTAGAACTGAGCGATCTGCTGCAATTCCTCCTCGGTGAACAGCTTGGCATAGACGCGCGCGACCTCGTTCTCGAGATCGCCGCGCCGCGGCGCGAGCGCCAGTGCCCTTTCGTCCACCATGTCGGATATCTCGGTCTGGCGGTCGGGATTGTTGCCGATCAATTCGGACTTGATCTGCGTCGCGGCGTTGAGAAGGATATTGTCGAACTGGTCCGTCGCGGCAATTGCCTCGAGCGCCGCGCGGGCGGCGGCGAGGTGCGAGTCCGAGATGTCCTGTGCAAGCGCCGTTGCCGGCAGCATCAAGACCACAGCCGCGACCATCAGGCGGGTCCGGCGCGTCAATTCGCTGAAGATCATGAAACCTATGTCTCCGTTCGATTTCTCTCGCGCGCCGATCCGGCTGCCGCATCTGGCGCTTGAGTATTGGATTTCGATGCGTTCTGGCAAGGGCGGCCGCCGGCCGCATGGCGAGACGGCTTACGCGGTCAGGGTCTCGATCCCGCGTTCGGACGCAAGGATCGCCTCGCTCGCCAAACCGATGAAGAGGCCGTGCTCGACGACACCAGGAACCTGGTGCAGCGCCTGCGAGAGCGCTTCTGGATCGGGAATGCGGCCAAAAGATGCGTCGAGAATCAAATGCCCACTGTCCGTGATGAAGGGATCCGCGCCGCGCCGCCGAAGGATCATGTCGCCCTCGAGCCCGAGGCTGGCCGCGGCCTTCTGGATGGCGAGATAGGTTGCCATCATTCCGAAGCCGTTGATTTCGATCGGCAGCGGAAAGGCGCCGAGTGTTTCGACTTTCTTGGAAGCGTCGGCGATCACCAGCATCCGGTCGGAGGCGGCCGCAACGATCTTCTCGCGCAACAGTGCCCCGCCGCCGCCCTTGATGAGCCGCAATTGGCCGTCGACTTCATCGGCGCCGTCGATGGTCAAATCGAGTTGCGGCACGGTCTCCAGAGTTGCGGTCGGAACCCCGAGTTCACGGCAAAGCGCTTCCGTGCGGTCCGATGTCGTGACGCCGATCACGTCAAGTCCGGCATGCACACGATCGGCGAGAACCCGGACGAAGGCTTCGGCCGTCGATCCCGTGCCGATGCCCAGGCGCATGCCATCCTCGACATAGCCGAGAGCTGCCTCGCCCACCATGGCCTTCAGTTTCGCCGGTTCCGTCATCAGCCCTAGGTTCCTCCTTGATCAGGTGGCTCCTCTAGCCTTTATCGACTCGGCTGTCGATCAACCGGCCCCCGCGCAGCCAGTTGACCGCCGAAGCGCGTCGGGCGAAGGGTCCGCGTGGCCGACGATGGAAACGTTGCGACCGGAAGGGCATGAGGAGTCATTCATTCATGGCGAAAGTCGCTGTCTTCGATCTCGACGGAACGCTGGTCGATACCGCGCCGGACCTCGCCGCGAGCCTCAACCATTGTCTTGCGGCAGCCCGGATGCCGACGATGTCCCTCGACATGATCCGTCCCTATGCCGGACACGGCGCCCGCATCATGCTGCACGAAGCCTATCGACGCGACGGCCGTCCTCTTGCTGATGAGGAACTGAAAGAGCAGACCGCCCGGTTCCTGGCGCATTACGAGGCGAACATCGCCGTCACCTCGGTGCCGTTTCCCGGCGCCGTCGCAGCGATGGACCGGCTGGCGGAATCCGGCTTCAAGCTCGCCATCTGTACCAACAAATACGAGCGCCTCGCGCAGTTGCTCTTGTCCGAAATCGCCCTCGCCGACCGTTTCGCGGCGATTTGCGGATCCGATACCTTTGCCCGGCGCAAGCCCGACCCCTCGCATCTGATCGGGACGATCGAACGGGCCGGCGGACGCTGCGACGCGTCGATCATGATCGGCGACACGTCGACCGATATCGACGCGGCCGCCGCGGCTGGCATCCCATCGATCCTTGTGGATTTCGGCTATGCGCCGGATGCGAAGGCCCGCGCCCGGGCAAGCTTCATTCTCGACGATTACGCGAACCTGGACGCAGCGCTCGCCGGCCGTCTGATCGGCTCGCCCACTCACGTAGCCTAAATCCTGGCGCCGTCCCCACGCGGGATGTTGACGAGCAGGACCCGACGGCTCTATATCGCCGCACCTTCCCGGCGGCTACGGTCGCCCAGGCGGGGCGCGTAGCTCAGCGGGAGAGCACCTCGTTCACACCGAGGGGGTCACAGGTTCAATCCCTGTCGCGCCCACCATTTCTTTCAGTGAGTTAGATTAGCTTGGCTGCCAGCCAACATTGGCTTCCCCATCCCGATTGCCCCACCGTTTCAGGCGACTTTGCGTCGCCGACCTGCCCGCGAATTGAACGCAAACATCGCGTAAATCGCGGCATGTCGGGGTGGAGCGAGCATATTACATAACGCTAATCTAGACATGCGAATCTGGAGCGATATGTCCGCACGAACCGAGTGGGTCAGAGTGGAGGTTACGATGGACAATCTTCCGGACAATCCGAAGCGCGGCGCTGCCGCGGTGTCGCGAAGCCGCCGCGCCTTTTTACGCGGGATTTCCGGGAGCGGCTTGGTGGTGGGCGCTCTCGTTGTCGGTGGCGACGCGGGGGCTGAGGAGCCTCTTAGCGACGGGGGCGAAGAGGGATATCGGGAGAACGCCCATATCCGTCGGTTTTACGAGCTTTCCCGCTTCTGAGACATCAAGACAGGGATCGTTGCCTTGCTACGGAAAAAAACTTCAGTCGCCAGCGCGCACCGTGCTTCCACGGTCCGTTCCGACGCCGCGACGGTTTCCCGCCGCAGCTTTCTGCGCAATTCGGGGCTGGCCGTGGCCGGCCTCGCCGGAGCCAGCGCGATGGGAAGCGGCATGGTCCGCGCGCAAACTGAAAAAGTCGCCCGCGGCCCCGCGGATACGCAGGTCAAGAAAACCATTTGTCCGTTTTGCTCGGTAGGCTGCTCCATCTGGGCGGAGGTCCAGAACGGCGTCTGGATCGGGCAGGAACCCGCCTTCGAAAGCCCCATCAATCTCGGTACCCACTGTGCGAAAGGCGCGGCAACCCGCGAACTCGCAATCGGCGAGCGAAGGCTGAAATACCCGACCAAGCTGGAGAACGGCAAATGGGTTCGGATCAGTTGGGAACAGGCGATCGACGAGATTGGCGACCGATTGCTCGAAATTCGGGAGAAGAAGGGACCGGATTCGGTCTACTGGCTCGGGTCGGCCAAATTTTCCAACGAGATGGCCTATCTGTATCGCAAGTTCGCCGCTCTTTGGGGCTCGAACAACACCGATCATCAGGCTCGTATCTGTCACTCGACCACGGTCGCCGGCGTCGCCAATACCTATGGTTACGGCGCCATGACCAACACCTTCAACGACATCCACAATTCCAAATCGATCTTCCTTCTCGGCGGCAATCCTGCGGAGGCGCATCCCGTCTCCATGCAGCACCTGCTGCGGGCCAAGGAGAACGGCGCCAAATTCATCGTTGTCGACCCCCGCTTTACCCGAACCGCCGCGCATGCCGACGAGTATGTGCGCATCCGCCCGGGAACCGATGTCGCGTTTCTGTGGGGAGTGCTGAACTACATTCTTGAGCAGGGATGGGAGGATGAGGAGTACATCAACCAGCGGGTGTTCGGGTTTGATGACATCCGCAAAGAGGTGGCGAACTATCCCCTTGATGTCGTGACCAACATCACCGGCATTCCGGAAAACCAGATCCGGCGTGTGGCGGAGATCGTCGCGCAGAATCGTCCGGGAACCCTGGTCTGGTGCATGGGACTGACCCAGTCGACGATCGGCAGCAGCAAGACGCGCGCTGCCTCGATCTTCCAGTTGGCTCTCGGCAATATCGGCAAGCCCGGCGGGGGCGCGAACATTTTTCGCGGGCACGACAACGTCCAGGGCGCAACCGACCTCGGCGTCGCCTGCGACGATCTGCCCGGCTATTACGGCCTCAGCGAGGACGCATGGAAACATTGGACCCGGGTCTGGGACCTCGACTACGAATGGCTGCGGGACCGCTTCGCTTCCAAGGAGCTGATGGAACAGAAGGGCATGCCCGTCTCGCGCTGGTTTGACGGCGTGCTCGAGCCAGCCGACAACATCGAGCAGCCGCACCCCCTTAGTGCCATGATCTTTTGGGGTCACGCGCCGAACTCCCAGACCCGCGGGCCCGATCTGAAAAAAGGCCTGGAGAAGCTCGATCTTCTGGTGATCGTCGATCCAGTGCCAACCGCCTCGGCGGTAATGGGTGAGCGGACCGACGGCGTCTATCTTCTGCCCGCCGCCACGACGATGGAATGCGCCGGTTCGGTCACCAATTCGAGCCGGTCGCTGCAGTGGCGTGAAAAGATCGTGGAGCCGCTATTCGAGGCAAAGACCGACTACGAGATCGCGCGGCTGTTCGCCGAGAAGCTTGGTTTCTCCGAGCAGTTGCTGAAGCACATCGGCGTCGAGGACGGCGTGCCAGTGGCGGAAGACATCCTTCGCGAAATCAACCGCGGCATGTGGTCTGTCGGCTATAGCGGGCAGAGCCCGGAGCGGTTGAAACTGCATATGCAATACCAGCATCTTTTCCATCCCACGACGCTGATGGGCATGAGCGGGCCGGTGAAGGGCGAATATTACGGCCTTCCGTGGCCGTGCTGGGGCACGCCGGAAATGAAGCATCCGGGCACGCCCATCCTCTATGACCAATCGAAGACCATTGCGGAGGGCGGGCTGCCGTTCCGGGCGCGGTGGGGCGTCGAGCACGACGGCCAGAACCTTCTCGCCGAGGACAGCTATCCTAAGGGGTCGCCGATCCAAGACGGCTATCCCGAGATCACCGCCGCGGTGCTCGAGCAGCTTGGATATCTCGAGCTGCTCACGCCGCGCGAGCAGCTCGTCATCGTCGCCACAGCAATGGGCAACTACCATCCCTCGCTGCTGGAGATGAGCGACGCGGATGCCCGGCAAATGCTAAGCCAAATGGATGAGCCGACATCATCGGACGTGGACCCAGCGGTCGAAGCGCGGAATGTGCGCAAGCAGTTTCCCGATATGTCGGACAAGGCTCAGCAGGCGATTGCCGCCTATCTCGCTCATAAGAAAAATGAGAAGGGCGACACGGGCTCGAAGAAGCAGGCCGGCGCAAATGACAAGAAGGAGCTTTCGAAGACGGAGCCGCTGCGCGACAAGATCCTGCGCACCAACTGGAAGACCGATCTGTCCGGCGGGCTTCAGCGGGTGGCGATCGCCAATGGCCTGGCTCCCTTCGGCAACGGCAAGGCGCGGGCGATCGCATGGAATTTCCCCGACGCGATTCCCGTCCACCGGGAGCCGCTGTATACGCCGCGCCGCGACCTCATCCCGAAATACAGGACCTACGAGGACCGCACCGATTTTCGGCTGCCGACAGCCTATTGGTCGATTCAGAAAAATGACTACAGCCAGGAGTTCCCGCTGGTGCTGACCAGCGGGCGCCTTGTGGAATTCGAGGGCGGCGGCGACGAAACGCGGGCGAACAAATGGCTTGCCGAATTCCAGCAGGAGATGTTCGCCGAGATCAATCAAGCAGACGCGGCGCGGGCCGGCATCTCGGACGGCGGCCAGGTCTGGGTCGCGACGCCCGAAGGCGCCCGCATCCGGGTCGCCGCGCTGGTCACCAACCGAGTGGACGAGGGCACGGTCTTTCTGCCCTTCCATTTCGCGGGCATGTGGATGGGAGAGAGCATTACCGACCGCTATCCGTCCGGGACGGTTCCCTATGTCACCGGCGAAGCCGCCAATACCGCCATGACCTACGGCTACGATGTCGTGACCTTCATGCAGGAATCGAAGGCGTCGCTGTGCCGGCTCGAACCCGCTTGAGGAGTAGCAGATGGCTCGGATGAAATTTCTGTGTGACTCGGACCGCTGCATCGAATGCAATGCCTGCGCGACCGCGTGCAAGAACGAGAACGAGGTGCCGTGGGGAATGGTGCGCCGACGGGTCGTCACGATCAATGACGGCAATCCCGGCGAGAAGTCGATCGCGATCTCCTGCATGCACTGCACCGACGCGCCCTGCATCGCGGTCTGTCCGGTCTCCACGCTCTATCAGAACGACATCGGCATCGTCCTGCACGACAAGGACACCTGCATCGGCTGCGGCTACTGCTTCTACGCCTGCCCGTTCGGAGCGCCGCAATATCCGCGCGATACCAATTTCGGCTCCCGCGGCAAGATGGACAAATGTACCTATTGCGCCGGTGGTCCCGAGGAGACCGGCTCCCAGGCCGAGTTCGAAAAATACGGTCGCAACCGGATCGCCGAAGGCAAGCTGCCGCTTTGCGCCGAGGTCTGCTCGACCCGCGCGCTGCTCGCCGGCGACGGCGACGTCATCTCCGACATCTACCGGGAACGGACCGAACACCGCGGCTATGGCTCGGGAGCATGGGGCTGGACGACCGCCTACCACGCCAGCGATGCGGCCTGATCGCGAGAAGGAGAACAGGACATGTCAGCAGCACGGATAGCCGGCGGTATCGTTGCGCTGCTCGCCGGCCTCCTCCTCGGTGTGGTGGTCGTTCTCAGCTTTACGGGCGAAAGCGTCGTGCAGCCCGAGGTGTCGGTGGCGGCGGCGTCTGGCAGGGGCGAGGCGAGCCCCGTTGTTGCCGACGAGGCGTTGAGCGCGCGCTCAAAGTTGCTCGACGACCGCGTTGAAGCTGGCCAGACCCGCGGCGTGAGTGTGGACACGGACGGTGGAGGACGTGCCAATCTCGTGTTCCGCGAAGGCGTGGCCGCACCTCGGCAACTGACCTCCTCATGGCTGACGATCGGAGAAAAGGAAGCGCCGATCCTGCCCGAGGCGAGGCGCATCCAAGGCATATCCTCCCTGCCCTATCGCAACGCGGCATCGTTCGAGCAGCCCGGCGGGCGCACCTGGCGCAGCCTGCACAACGATCAGGTGCGGTACGGCGGCAGCTGGGTCATCTTCGGCGTACTTGCCACGCTCGGCCTGTTTCTCTTCGTTCGGGGCCGGGTCAGGATAGCCGAAGGAAAAGCCGGCACCACGATCAAGCGTTTCTCGGCGACCGAGCGCGCCAATCACTGGATGACATCATCCGCCTTCGTTGTCATGGCGCTGACCGGTCTCGTAATCCTCTATGGCAAGCCGCTGTTGCTGCCGCTGATCGGCGAAGCGGCTTTGGGCGATCTCGCCTGGGGCAGCGCCTGGCTCCACATGGCATCCGCGGTTCCTTTCGTCATCGGCGTGACGATGATGGTGGTGTTTTGGCTGTTCCATAACATTCCGACACGGCTAGACTGGGAGTGGCTCAAGCGCGGCGGCGGCATGCTTCGCGATGACGGCAAGAACCCACCGGCCCGCAAGTTCAACGCCGGTCAGAAGATCGTCTTCTGGGGCGTGACCCTCGGCGGCTTCGCGCTGCTCGCGTCGGGCCTCCTGCTCATGTATCCGTTTCTGCTGTTCGGATATGGCGGGATGCAGACGGCGCAGCTTTCGCACGCGATCATCGCTCTTTTGATGATCGGGCTCATCTTCGGGCATATCTATATCGGCACGATCGGGATGGAGGGGGCGTTCGCGGCGATGTGGTCAGGATGGGTGGACCGCAACTGGGCCAAGGAGCATCACAGCATCTGGTATCGCCAGATGACGGGCGAGGTCAGGGCGCAGGAGCCCTCCTCCGCCGAGGCCGCTCCGGGAGAGCGCGGACCATGAAAGCATTCATCATTGGGGTCGTGCTCATGGCCGCCTTGGCGGCGCTGACGATCGGCGTGTTTCCCCTCGCCGAACAGTCGAGCGCGGTGGAAAGCCCCTCCGTTCATCTCGACGAGGAACGCTGATCAAGGACTTGGATCTGGCTGAAAGGTTTTGCTGATCGGGTTGACGATCGCCGAGAACTGCACAGGTCAAGAGAGGCGACCGACACGAAAAGGACATGGCTTTGGAAGGCTTGGCTGGCGCCCTTGTCATTGCATTTTTCGCGGCATCGATCGCCGCTGTGGTCCGGTTCGCGCCCTCCGGTTTTGCCGCCTCCCTGACCGAACCCCAGAAGACGCCGTTTCTTGGCGGCGGGACGCCGGACACCCATGCCTGGCAGCGCTACCATGTCCGCTACTACCCAATGACGCTGCTCTTCGTCGCCTTCGAGATGGAGATGATGTTCATGTATCCTTGGGCCGTCGTCTTCGTCGAAGAGGGCGGCAAGGCGATGATAGAAATGGGGATGTTCCTCGCCATCCTCTCCGTCGGGATCGTCTATGGGTGGCGGGAGGGCATCTTCCGGTGGCAATAGCCTTGCTTCGCCGCCTCGCGGGCGCGGCACCCGTCCCTGTTTTCGCGGCTGTCGGCGCCGGGATGCGCGCCGCGGCTGACGACCTTTTTCTCGACAGCCGGATCACTCGAACAAACAGCGTCTGCCATGCCCGAATTCTGCTTGTCGCGGGGCCGGTACGGGAGGCCGATCAGGACGATCTCCGCCGCCTGCATGATCAGATGCTACATCCTCGCGCGACGCTCTGGTGGAAGTCGAATCCCGGGCCGGACTTCGCTGAACCGGCGACTTCGGACGAGGACGACCCCGTCGCGGCTCTCGAGGCGATCCACCGCGCGCTGATCGACGGGACACGGGATAGCGAACCGGACATCCTGCCAGACGAGCCGCCCAATCCCTGGCGCGGCAAGGGAGATTACGGCCAGGGCGGCGAAGGGATGATGGGCGGCACGCCTTATGGCCGGCCGATGGCGATGACCGACGATGATCTGCGCGACGGATTGGCGCTCGACGCCTATACTGCGCCGTTCGGCCCGTTCCTGCCGATGCTCCCGCCGGGCCTGAAGCTGTCGGTGACATTACAGGGCGACGTCATTCAGACCGCAGAGCTTTTGCGACCGCCCTTTCCCCAGGCAAAATCCGCCGACGGGACGGTCCATGCCTTACGGGCTCTTGCGCATTTCCTGCCGGTCCTCGGCCTCGAGGCACACGCAATCCGCTGTCTCGAGGCCGCTCGATCCTTGAGCGTCGGCAAAGCCATAGAGCTGAACAGAATCCGACAACTGCTTCGCTGGTCCGGTGCGCTTGCCGCGATCCCTCCCGGTATCGGCGTAGTCGAGGGTGCCGACGTACGGATGCGGGTCGAGCGATGGCTGGCCGCGCTGGACGAAAGCCAGCCCGGGACGTTCGATGATTCCGCGACAACCTCTCCCCTCAAATCTGCTCGTCTCGTCGACCTGCTGCGCGGGCGTGAGTGGAGCGAGGCCATTCTCATCGCCAACAGCTTCGATACCGAAACGCTGATCTCCCTGGCGCCTGTCGAAGCCGAGGCGGACGATCAGGACCGGAAGGACGAAAACCGGATGAATCATGAGGGGCATGGGGCTGGAAACCCGCATGGCGCACACGCTCACAGAGCGCCGGGCGCATGACTCAAGTGCTCGCGACCCTCGTTCTGCCTCTGGCTCTTTTGACCGGCATCGTCGTAGCCGCCGTGCTCGACCGGACAGTCCCTGCCCTCGTCGCCGGCCGATCCTTGAAAGCAAGCGTCGTTGGCCCGATTGCGGTGGCCGCATCTTTGGCCATGGCGCAGACCGGCGGGACGGAACATCCCGACAGGGTCAACTGGATTCTCGCTCCCATCCTGTATTTCACGCTGGCCGCCATCGGTCTGAGCGTCGTTCCCTTCGCGCCGGGCGTCGTCGCCGCGGATCTCGATGCCGGCATCGTCCTGTGGGGCGCGTGCGAATCGCTGACCGTCGTCGCGGTGTTCCTGCACGGCTGGTCTGCGAACTCGCCGCTTCCCTTGATCGGCGCCTATCGCTACGTCGCGATCGGGCTTCCTGCCATGCTCCTGTCCATGTTCGTGCTGATCGCGGCCGCGCTTCCGGCCCAGTCTCTCGCCGTCACGGACATCGTCGAAGCGCAGCGGAGCGTCTGGAACATCGTGCGCCAGCCCGCCGGGTTCGTCCTTTTTCTGATGCTCGGTCTTTCGCTCAGTCTTCGCGGCCCCTTCGACTATGCCGATCCCTACGATCTGGCCGGTGGAACGACGGCCGAGATCTCCGGGACGACCCGTTTGACATGGTGGCTGGCGCGGCTCGCCATGCTCGTCTCGGTTTCCGCGATGGCGGCGACGGTCTTCCTCGGCGGGTATCTCGGCCCTATCCTGCCCGGCTTCGTATGGCTGGTCCTGAAGACAGGTCTCGTCCTCGTCGTCCTCGTCGGCGCCGGCGAACTCTTCGCCCGGCTACCGCCGGACCGGATGATGAACCTGATCTGGCTGGCGCTGTTGCCGCTGTCGTTTCTCATGCTCGTCGCCGTCGGTGTGGAGCTGCTGCTATGGGGCTGATCGATCTTGCCTTCCTGGCGCTCTCCGCGGTCGCGATCGTCTCCGGCTGGCGCGTGTTCGCGACCGATTCCATGGTGCGCGCCTCGTTTCTTCTGCTGTTGTCCTTCACGGCCGTTGGCCTGATCATCCTGATGCTGGCGGCACCCTATATCGGCATCGCGACCATCTTCATGATGGCGGTGGAGATGATGGTGATGGCCCTCTTCATGGTGATGTTCATGATGAACCCGGCCGGACTCAATCCCATGATGATGGTTCACCAGAACCGCTTTGCGATCGGCGCCGGCGTCGTCGCCTTTGTGGGGCTGAGCGCAGCCATCCTCGCGACGGATTTCCCGACCGACCCTGTCGATCCGGGCCGGCAGGTCATCCGCGACCTTGGCCTGGAGATGCTCGGCCCGTCGATGCTCATCTTCGAGACAGCAGGCGTCACACTTCTCGCCGCAATGGTGGGCGCCGTCGTTCTGTCGGCGCGAACCGGGCGTTTCGGTCGCTCGGACGAGGGCTCCCGCCCCCCAGGGCTAGAGGTGGGCGGCGAGCCGGCCGGCCGTCGGGTCGAAAAGGCAAGCGGTCACGGCCATCATCACATGCACGGTTCCCATGATGGACATGAGGACGCGGAACACGCGGAGGGACATCCGGAGGCTGACGGTCACGACGCCGATGGCGGCGAAAGCGGGCGGCGGCCGTCGCTGCGCAGCGATTGGTCGGCCGGGGACCGATCGATGACCTCGAAAACGGAGGCACCCTCGTGAGTCTCGTGAGCGTCCTGATCGTCGCCAGCGCCCTGATCGGCATCGGCCTATATGGCGCTCTGTCCCAACAGTCCTTTGTCATGCTGATGATGGGACTGGAACTGATGCTCAATGGTGGCCTCCTCGCGGTGATCGGCTTCTGGTCGTTCAGCCTCGGCGGAGCACCGGAGGGGCAACTTCTGGCGATCATCGTCATGGCCGTGATGGCCGTCGACATGGCGGTCGGATTCGCGCTCGTCACCGCCGTCTATCGAAAACGACAGGCCGACACGACCGAAAGCCTGGGGACGATGAAGCACTGATGCTGTTCCTGGTCGCCCTCCTGCCCATTGTCGCCGCGGCCGCCGTGCCGCTGACATCCCAGCTCGCCGGTGCCCCCAGCCGTCGCCTGCTGATGGTCGTTGCGATGGTCGGTCTCGGGCTCACTCTTCTTCTGGCGTTGCTGGCCGCCGCGGGCGGTTGGACCGGAACGATCGTCTGGTCGGGACCCCTCCGCCTGACCGCGGTGCTGACACCAATCGCCGGCGCCATGGCGATGCTTGTGCCCGTGATCGCGCTGCCGATCCTGGCCTATGCCGCCTTCCACGAAGACGAGACCGGTCTCGGGCGGCTCGTCGCGATCCTGCTCTTGTTCGTTGCCGGAATGGAGCTTCTGGTGATCGCCGACGATCTGCTGACTCTTCTGATTGGCTGGGAGCTGGTCGGTGCCTGCTCCTATCTTCTCATTGCCCATGATTGGCGTCATGCCGATAATGCCGCGTCCGGCCTCTACGCCTTCCTGATGACACGCTTCGGCGATCTCGGATTGTTTGCGGCGGCCATGGCCGCCTACGCCGCGACGGGCTCGTTCTCCTACGACGGTCTGAGCAACATCTCAGGCCCGCTCGCCGCCATCGTCGCGTTCGGCCTCTTGCTTTCGGCGGCTTCGAAATCCGGCCAGGTCCCGTTTTCCCCTTGGCTGTTTCGCGCCATGGCGGGACCAACGTCCGTCTCCGCGCTCCTCCACGCGGCAACGATGGTCGCCGCTGGCGCCTATATCCTCATCCGCCTTGAACCATTCCTGGCGACGGTGCCGGGCGTCCCTGAAACGATTGTTGCGATCGGACTGGCGACGGCTCTGTCGGGCGGGCTGGTGGCAACCCTCCAAAACCACGCCAAGAAGCTGCTCGCCGCGTCGACGTCGGCTCACTATGGCCTGATGTTCGTCGCCGTGGGGTCCGGATATCCCGGCATCGCCTTCCTGCATCTCGTTGCCCACGCCGCCTTCAAGGCGCTCTTGTTTCTGGCCGCCGGAATCGCGGGGGAACGGGCGGGGAGCTATGGCCAGCATCTCATGGGGTTTGGCCGGGCGTTGCCCCTCGTCGCGACCATGACCGCCATCGGCGCCCTCTCTCTGGCCGGCCTGCCGCCCCTTGGCGGTGCCTGGACCAAGGAAGCTATCGTCACGGCTGCGGAGCATGGGAGTGTCTGGATTGCGGCGGGCGTGATCCTGGCAGGCGGGCTCAGTGCGGCCTACGCGACCCGGTTTCAACTGTCAGCGTTCGGGCTTGTCGAACGCCAGGAGCAGGATTCTCCCAAAGCCAAGCCCGGCCGGGTCGAAACAGGCGCCATCGTGGCGCTCGCCCTGCTGACGCTGGCAACATCCCTCGTCTGGGTGCCGTCGGTGCGCGAAGCAATCGGCCGGGTGCTCGAAATCGAGCTCCTTGAGGCAAGCCTCGCGACCTTTATCCTATCGACTGCGGCCGTCGCGGCCGGGCTTCTCGTCGGTGTGTTTCTGGTCCGCCGTTTTCCGAAGATTGGGGTTGAGGAACGATCCGCGGAGACGGCCGACTGGCTCGGCCTGCCGGACCTGATCGAGCGGACCGTCACCCGTCCCGTAACACGCTTGGCAGTGGCGGCCGCGGCGGTGGACGATCGGGTGATCGATGCCGGCGTCCGGCTGATCGCCAATAGTGGCGCTCGCGCCGCGCGGCTTGGCGGTCGGAAGGACGATCGCGTCCTCGACCGCGGAGTCACCGCCAGCGCCAGCGCTGTCACATGGCTCGCCTCGGCGAGCGACCGCACGGGCGAATGGCTGATCGACGGCCTCGCCGAGGGCACCGCCCTGATCGTCGGGCAAAGCGGGCGCGATGCCCGGCGCCTGCAGACAGGCATGTCCCACCATTATTATGCCTTGGCCACCGGCGGCGCGATCCTCGCCTTCCTGTTCCTCCTGATTGTCTCCTGACCCATGCTGACACTCGCTATCCTGCTCCCGCTTTTCGCATCCCTTGCCCTGGCCGTGCGACCGGCCTGGAACGAAACGATGGCGCGCCTGATAGCGATGGCGGCGTCGGGTCTGTCGCTGCTGATGCTGGTCATCGTCTGGATGGGCTTCGACACGGGCGCGGACGCGCCAGCGTTTCAGGCCGTCGGCGAGTTGCAATGGATTCCGACGCTCGGCGTCGCCTGGCGGGTGGGCGTCGACGGCATGGCGCTCGCCATCTCCCTGATGAGCGGGCTGCTGTTTCTCTGCGCCCTTGCGTGGCCGGCCGATTACAAAGGGCGTGCGCGACAGTACTATGCCTGGTTCCTGTTCCTGCAGGGGGTCTCGCTCGGTCTGTTCCTGACCCTCGATCTGCTCGTCTTCTACGTCTTCTTCGATCTCAGCCTGGTCGGCATGTACTTTCTGATCGGTCGCTGGGGCCATGGGGACGCGGAATACGCGGCGCTCAAATTCTTCATCTATACGCTCGCCGGATCGCTGGCGATCCTGCTGGCGATCCTCGGTCTCGTGCTGGCGAACGATACGCTGACCTTCGACATGCGCGAATTGATCGCCGCTCAGCCCCTGCAAGGAGTGGATATTCGATCGAGCCTCGTGCTCCTGGGATTTCTTGTCGGCTTCGCGATCAAGACGCCGCTCGTGCCGTTTCACACATGGCTACCGCTCGCCCATGTCGAAGCGCCGGGGCCGGCCTCGGCGATCCTGGCTGGCGTTCTGCTCAAGATGGGCACCTACGGGATCGTGCGGATTCCGTTCTCGATGATGCGCGAAACCTTTGCCGCTTATGCTTTTCCCTTGGCGATCGTCGCCGTCGTCTCGATCCTGTGGGGTGCGATCGTCGCGCTTGGCCAAACCAATCTGAAGCGGCGGATCGCCTACACCTCGGTCAATCACATGGGCTACACGGTCCTCGGCATCGCCGCGGCCGGCGCGGCGATTGGCGGCGACGCGGCGCGAAGCCTGGCGCTCAACGGCGCGATAACCGAGATGGTCGCGCACGGCCTCATCACCGGCGCGCTGTTTCTCATGGCCGGCTCCTTCTGGCAGCGAACCGGAACCTACGAGCTTTCGGCCTATGGCGGGCTTGCCCGCGTTGCGCCGAAACTGATGATCGGATTTTTCTTGGCCGCCTTCGCCAGTTTTGGCTTGCCCGCGCTGGCCGGCTTCGTGGCAGAGTTTCAGATTTTCGCCGGCACCTTCGCCGTCTATCCTTGGCTCGCCGCGATCGGCCTGATCGGCATCCTCATCACCGCCGCGTTGTTCCTGTCGATGCTGCAGCAGATCTTCTTCGGTGAGCTTGCGGATCAGCGTCAGGGCTTCGCCGATCTCAACAGGACTGAAGTCGGATTTCTCGCCCTCCTTCTTGCCCTGGTCGTGCTGATCGGCATCTATCCCGGCTGGCTCCTTGCCATGATCGAAACCGGGTCGGCTTTCCTGCCTCTCCAGGGGACCGAAGGCTGACATGATGCCGCTTGGAGATATTCTCCCGGAGATCGCCGTCATCGTGACGGCGGTCGCCATTCTTTTGTTCGCGTCTTTCGCCCCGCAACGGCTGCAGTGGATCGGCGCACCTCTCGCCCTCTGTGGGCTGGGCGTTGCCGCCTTCCTTTGCGGGCTTCAGATCGGCTCGGAGCGGCTGACCTCCTCGGGAAGCTGGGCGCTCGATGCGGCCAGCATTTGGGGGCGATTGCTCATCCTCGGCGCGACGGCCTTCGTCGTCGTCATGTCGCCCGATTGGTTCGACCGGGACCGTCGGCATGGCGAATACTACGCCATCCTCCTGTTCTCGGCGCTCGGCGCGATGGCGATGGCCGGCGCCGCCGATATCCTCCAGCTCGTCATCGGCGCCCTGCTCTCCTCGGCTACCGGCTATGTTCTGGCCGCCTATCATCGCGACTGGGCCCTGTCGGTCGAGGCCGGCATGAAGTTCTTTCTGATCGGCGCGCTGGCCAATACCAGCTTGATGCTCGGCGCCATCATGATGGTCGGTATGCTGGGTGATACGGGGTTCACAGGGATGAGAGCCACGCTGGCCTCCGGTGAATCGTCGCCAGTCCTGCTGCTGGGAACTGTCCTCGTCCTCGTCGGCCTGAGCTACAAGCTCGGCGCCGCGCCTGCTCACGCCTGGATGCCCGATGTCGCCGAAGGCGCCCCGGCCCCATCCGCCGCCTTCCTCACGGTCGTGCCGAAGATTGGAGCCGCGATCGTGCTGGCCCGCCTTGTCTCACTGTTTCCCATCGACGCGGCCGCCGTCCGGCCTTTGGTAGCGGCCTTGGCGCTGATCACCATGACGCTCGGAAACCTGGCTGCCCTCTGGCAGGACGATCTGCGCCGGATGCTCGGCTGGTCGTCGGTCTCGCAATCGGGCTACGCGCTGATGGCGATCACCGTAGTCGGGCTCAGTCCCGCCGCGATGCCGGCCCTGATCATATTCCTTCTAGGCTACAGCACCGCCAACCTCGCGACCTTCGCCGCGATCACGCATCTGCGTGGCCGCACCGACCGCGCCGATTTCTCCGGCCTCGCCAGCAGCAGGCCACTGGAAGCGACCGCCATCGTTATCGGGCTCTTATCCCTGGTCGGCATCCCGCCGCTGATCGGCTTCGTCGGCAAGCTCGAACTGTTCCTCGCGACGATCGATGGCGGATACGGGTGGCTGGCGGTGGCCGCTGTGGCCAACACGGTAGCCTCGCTGTTCTATTACCTGCGCTTCATCGCGCCGATGGTCTTCGCCAAATCGTCGCAGCAGCCGGCAACGCTCGGGGCATGGTCCGGTGTCGCCATGGTCACCGGGCCCATTGCCATCGTCTTGCTCGGTCTGTTGGTGAACGTCATCCTGGCGCCGCTCATCGGGACCGAACTGCTGCCCTGATGATTTTGGGCTACGTCATTCCGCCAGAGGGTCCGCTACGGCGGAGATCACCTTGCGGCGATCAGCTCAGCATCTGTTCAATCGGAAGATAAAAAACATCTGCGGCTTCCATTCGGCCAGGCACCTGAACGTTTTGACTCCATCGCCAGCTCAATCCGAGCCGTCCTGACGGCAATCGCCGCAGGATCTCCCGCGAAATGACGATCTTGGCCCCAAGCGTCTTCGACATTTCCTGCAGGCGATGTGCAAGGTTCACCGCATCCCCGAGTACCGTGTACTCGCTGTGCCGGCCGCCGAGGACAACCCCACCAATGACATGACCGTGGTGGATCCCGACGCCGAACTGGAGCGGGATCTTGCCGTCATTGGTCCTCATGTCGCTCCATGTCTCCAGGCGATGGATCAGGTCGCACGCACAGTCGAACGCACGCACGGCGTCCGTGGCATCGGGGTGGGGAAAGCCGAACACCGCCATGACGCCGTCGCCCATGAACTTGTCCACCCGTCCGTCCCATTCCGAAACCGTTTCCACCACCCGTTGACGGTATTCCGACAGCAGCGACGCGACATCTTCCAGCGCCATTTGCTCCGACAACCCCGTGAAGCCGCGGATGTCGATAAAGACGACGGCCGCCTCGTTTCGCTGAAGTCCGACATGTGCCCCACCCGATGCCAGTAACACCGCCGTCGTCGGAGAGAAAAACCGGGAAAGATTGGCGCGCTCACTTGACGTCGACACAGCAAAGCGCACGAGCCGCCTGATGTCGACCACCAACATGACCTGGATGGCCGCGACAGCCGCGAAGGCGAGAAGGCGTACGCTCGCCGCTTGTAGTTCCTCTGATGACATCCCGATCTGGAACGGGTCGTCGAACAGGGACAGCGCCGCGACGGCGGCGGATCCCAGAGTCACGAGGGCAGCGAAAACCGCCACCGGACCGGCGCGCATCCGCATGCTGGCATGGGAAAGAAGGACAAATGCGATCGCCAGACTGGGCGTGGCCAGCGCTTCCACGAAGGACGAGCCGGGAATAAACATGTGCTCGGCCGCGAGATAAACGACCAAGGCGGCGTCGATGCAGATGTAGGGCCAATTCAGCCACGAGCGGAACAACCCGGACACCACGAGAGCCACGGCCAGAACCGACGTCGCGGCGTACGCGATCAACAGCGCGATATGCGCCTGATGGTTGATAACGTCCGGCTCGAGAGCCACCGAGATGGCGAAGACGAGAAGGGCGAGGAAGCGCCAGATGACGGTCCTCAGCTCGTTACGCCGCTCGACCTCCAAGATCATTCCGTCGATGTCGCTGCGGCCCGAGTCGATTGCTACCATTGGGGTGATTGCCTCGGCATTTTGATTCCTTGATGTCGCAGTCAACGTTGACGGCGCGCACGACGGCAAGAACACGCGCTCTCACGCCTGCCTCGCGTCTCGGTTTGCAGTAGAGGGAGATCTGTCCACCGATCGAAGATCGCAATCGATCCAATCAGCGGACGTTGTCCCCGAGCGCTTCTCGTCGGAAGAATGCGATGGCGGGATTTATCTGATTAAATACTGTAGCAATATTTTATTCTTCCTGCCAATATATATAAAGCACTGAATTTTGTCATTATGATGACAATAATAATACGATGTTATATTAAAAAAGAAAGATAAATATTATTATATTTCTTTATCGACGGCTCTCTCAGTCGATTCGCAACCAGCATAGTCGTCGCGAACCGGCTCGGGGCGAACTCCATTCGCCCCGAGCCGTGAGTGTCGAGCCCTACTTCATCTCGACGACGGTAAGCTTGCCTTTAACGCGGTCGGCGACGAACTCGATGTTCTTGCCTTCCTTCGCTTTGGTCAGCATCTTTTCGTCAGAAACCTTGAAGACCATGGTCATTGCCGGCATGTCGAGGTTCTTCAACGCGCCGTGCTTGATCGTCAGCTTCTGCTGCTTGGCGTCGATCTTGGTGATCTGGCCCTTGGTGTATTCGACCGCGAGGGCTGGACTGGCCAGAGCGAGCGAAAGGAACGAGAGCGCGGCGATTTTGATGAGCTTGGTCATGTGATTTTTCCTGATTGTGAGGGTGAGAGATGTGTCGCGTTCAACGCGACGCGACGGTCAATGGGCCATGCATGCCCATGTCGTAGTGTCCGGGGATCAGACACGCGAATTGGAAGTCGCCGGCCTTGGTGAAAGTCCAAACGATTTCGCCGGCTTCCTCCGCGGGCAGACGGATAGCGTTGGGATCGGCATGTTCCATCTCCGGGAACTTCTCCATGAGCAGCTTGTGCTCATGGACCCCTTCCGAAGTATCCATGACGAACTCGTGCTCCAGCACGCCGTCATTGGCGATGACGAAGCGGATGGTTTCGCCCTTCTTGACCTCGATCTTGGAAGGTTCGAACAGCATGTCGCCGTCCTCGGTCTCCAGCATCGTGATCTCGATGGTCCGATCGGCGGTCGCCGCCTTGCCGGCTTTGCCGATCGCCACTTCGTCCTCATGACCGCCGCCATGCTTACCGCCGGCCGACGCCGATGTGGCGACGAGCGCGGCTGCGAATGCCGTCGCGATGAACAGTCGTTTCTGCATAAATTATCCTCGTTTCGTTTTGTGTTTGCGTCCCTTGCTTTCCCAGCCTTGCTACATGCCGGAATGCGTTCCCCCACTGGGCATCGTCTGCCGCTTGGGTTTCGATGGCAGCGCGCTGCCCTGCGCACTGGACGCGGGAGCCGCTGTCGCGTCGGGCAGCGATCCGGTCCATTCGTAGGCCACCGTTCCAGGGGGATTTTCATAGTCGCCGGGATCTTCGTAGTCGCCGGCCTCGATCCCCTCCCGCACCTTCACCACGGTGAACATGCCACCCATTTCGAGTGAGCCGAACTGTCCCCAGCCGGCCATCATCGGAATGGTGTTGTCCGGGATCGGCATCGACATTTCCGCCATATCCGCCATGCCCTTCGTTCCCATCGGCATGTAGTCCGGCTGGACCGTGCGGATCTTGCGGGCGACGTTGGTCTTGTTGGCTCCGATGAAGGTCGGGACATCGTGCCCCATCGCGTTCATCGTGTGATGCGACTTGTGGCAGTGCAGGGCCCAATCGCCCGGATGGACCGCGTCGAATTCGTAGGCCCGCATCGCCCCCACCGGGATATCAATGGTGACCTCCGGCCAGCGTGCCTCCGGACGCACCCAACCGCCATCCGTGCAGGTGACCTCGAAATCATACCCGTGCATGTGGATCGGATGGTTGGTCATGGTCAGATTGCCGACCCGCACGCGCACCCGGTCGTCCTTGGCCACGATGAGCGGAGCCACGTCCGGAAAAATTCGGCTGTTGATCGTCCACATGTTGAAGTCGGTCATTTCCATGACCTTCGGAAGATAGGAGCCCGGATCGATGTCGTAGGATGACAGCAGGAAGACGAAGTCGCGGTCCACCGGCATGAAGGACGGGTCCTTCGGGTGGATGACGAAGGAGCCCATCATCCCCATCGCCATCTGCACCATCTCGTCGCCATGCGGGTGATACATGAAGGTGCCGCTCTTCAAAGCGTCGAACTCGTAGACGAACGTCTTGCCCGACGGGATCGGCGGCTGCGTCAACCCGGCCACGCCATCCATGCCGTTGGGAAGGATCAACCCGTGCCAGTGGACGGTCGTATGCTCGGGAAGCTTGTTCGAGACGAAGATGCGGATTCGATCACCCTCGACGCATTCGATCGTCGGGCCGGGCGACTGACCGTTGTAGCCCCACAGATAGGCGGTCATGCCATCGGCCATCTCCCGCTCGACGGGCTCGGCCACAAGATGGAACTCCTTGATCCCATTGTTCATGCGGAACGGAAGCGACCAGCCGTTTAGGGTCACCACAGGATTGTAGTCCGGCCCCGCCGTTGGCATCAGCGGCGGCTGCGTTGCCGCCTCTTCCATGATCGGAGCTTCCGGCAAGCCCATGGCCGAAGTCTTCGACCACATCGCAGTCCCGGCGAGCGCGGCGCCCGCACCAATGAATTGTCTTCTGGAAAACATCTGTCTGGTTCCTTCCGTTCAATCGCCGTCGCCATCGCCGTCGCCGGCCGCCATCTCGAGACCACCACCCGATTCGATCTCGCCGCCGCCATAGACGGCGGAGGCCAGCCCGGCATCGGCGAGATAGAAGGCGCGCTTGGCGTTGACGGAGAGGATGATCGAGGTGAGCTTGGCCCGGGTGTCGGCCAGAAGGTCGAACGTGTTCGAGATCATGCCGCTATAGGTGAGGATCGCTTCCTTCTCGATCGTCGTGCGCAGCGGTACGACGTTCGAGCGATAGTGCCTGGCGATATCGTATCGGGAGCGGTACGCTTTGTAGGCGGAGCGCGCTTCCGAGCGGATGTCGACGGCCTTTGCCGCCAAGACGTTCGCAGCCCGCAGATACGCGAATTCAGCCTTGCGAAGCCGCGCCTGACCGCTATCGAAGATCGGAATTTCCAGGCCGACCTCAAGGATACCAGAGAGCTGGTTGGTGCTTTTCTTGCTGCCGTCCTCGCCCTCTTCGGCTTCCTCTTCAAGCTCGAGCCCGGCGGCCAATTCGAGATCGGAGACGTAGCGCGTGGCCTTCGTCAGGCCGTAGGAACGCGCCAGCGCATCCAGTTCGAGCCGCGCCACCTGCAGGTCCACGCGATCGCGCAACGCCTCCGCCTCGATGGCGTTGCGGGTCTGGATATTGCGTGGCAGGCTCGGCAGCGCGTTCGGCACCTCAAAGGACAGGTTCCCTCCCCAGACCCCCATCAGCCGGATCAGCCGCTCCTTGGCGAGCTGCGCGGCCAGTCGCGCCTCTGCGGTCTGGCCAGTCAATTCCGCGTAGAACACCTGCTCACGAGCCTGATCGATCTTCGGAAAGGCCCCCGTCTTCCCGAGTTCGGTAGCAAGCTCGGCAGCCGCATCGGCCGCGACCTTCGCCCGGTTCATGTAGGCCACGGTCTCCCAGGCGCCGACCGCCTCGATCCATGCGGCCCGCGTCTGCGCGGCCAGCGCGAGCGTCGCCTCGACAGCCCGCAACCGCGCCTGAAGCACACGCACCTCGGAGACGTCCAGTCGCCGCTCGCGCGTCATCAGCCGGATGACGTTGGCCGCGATCAGCCCCTCGACGGTTCGCAGCGCGCCGATGCCGGCATAGCTCACCGCCAGATTGGGATTGACCGGCAGGCTCTCCTGCCAGAGATCGGCAACCGACATGCCGATGTCGGCATAGGCGGCCTGCAGGCTCTTGTTGTTCAGCAACGCAACTTGCACCGCCGTTTCGACCCCGACGGTCTTGTTCGCCAAAAGCTGGCTGACACGCTTGTTGACGGCGGCCGCCTCGGCCCGATTCTGAACCCAGGCAGTTTCCTTGCCGAGGGTTGCCGCGGTCTGATCCTGCACGATCGCAAAGCCGAGCTTCGGATCAAAGTCTTCGGTGATCGCGACGCAGCCGGAGACGAAAAGGGGGACAACCGCCATCGCGGCCTTGCGAAACACACGCATCATTTCGGCGCCTCATCTTCGGTGGCAGTTTCAGCGCCGACCGGGGCCATCGCGACGCCGGTCCGCCGCCATCCGGTTGGCTCGGCGGGACTACGCCTTGAATATCCACCAATGACCGACCGGTAATTGGTGCCGCCGGACGCAGCGGACGGGTCGTCCGCGGACGGAGAGGTAAGAACTTGCGGCAAACCCATGGGTTCGCTTGTCGCGCAGCCAGCCAGAAGCAGGCCGGGCAAGCCGACAATCATGAAGCGGATCATTGAAAGGACCTAACGGGCGAACTTTCCCGCTCGCCGGCCGTTCACGGGCCGGTCGATACGATGAAGTTCCCAAACGTGGAGAAGCGAGAACACCTGACGCTCTAGGCGTGAGGAGGACTCATCTGTGACGATGTCCGGTCCATCGGAGACGGCATGCGAACATCATAGGGCGCGCGGCGGCGCCGTCAGGTCAGGCTCGCGGGGGTCTTTTGCCAGTCGGAACCTGGCTTCCCACCAATTCGACCACGTGCCAACCGAGACCCCACTTGGAGGGCCAGTCCAGATGATATTCCGCCAACAGGTCCGGCATTGAAGCCGGCGGGCAGTGATCGTTGTGTTTGTCGCCCGTCGCCTTGGGCAAGGGCTTGGCGTCGCGGGCAGCATCGTTCGCGGCCGAAGCGACATGATCCTCGGCAACTTCAGTAACTGATGGATCGACGATCGAAGCTGCAAATGCGCGGTCACCCGTGTGGGGCGACGCGTGCGCCAATTGAGACGAAAGCACCGCCACGCAGAAAAGCGCTGCGGCCAACAGCCGGCCTATCGCTTGCAAGGGGTGTTTCAGGTTTGTCATCGGCATCCGGGTACTGGATTCGCTGGAATCAGTCCATACTGAAATGTTCACGTCGACGTCATCGGCTTGAAAATGTTGCACTGCAAATTCATCGACTCGCGGAGCAGTGCGCATCCTCAACGAGGACGTTCGATCGCATCGCATCGTGTCCAAACTCGGGCGACCGTGACTGAAACCGGCTCCAACCTTGCGCCAAGTTTGCGCCTTCGATCGCGAGGCCGAGAAATCGAGACTAGATCATATCCCAAGCCTCGGACGGCCGGGTTGTTACCCGTTCGCGGAAGGAAGCGCTGGCCTCTTCCATCGAACAGTTCGGCCCGCTCGCCGAACACCTCCTCACCGGGGTCGATGGGAGCAAGGGCGCCGCAGACGATGGCAGCAGCCGCGCGAGCGGCATCAACCCATCTGCAGCGGAACGACCTTCCCGGCCTCGATGGTGACCGCACGATCCATACGTGCGGCAAGCTCATGATTGTGGGTCGCGATCAGGGCCGCCACGCCGGACTGGCGCACCAGCGCCGTCAGCGCGTCGAACACGTAGCCCGCCGTCGTCGGATCGAGATTTCCCGTCGGCTCGTCGGCGAGCAGGACATGCGGCGCGTTGGCCACCGCCCGGGCGATCGCGACGCGCTGCTGTTCACCACCCGACAGTTCGGCCGGGCGATGGTCGGCCCGCTTGCCGATGCGCATGTAGTCGAGTAGCTCCCGTGCTCGCGCGACAGCGTCCGGACGACGCTGACCGAGAATCATCTGGGGCAGCATGACGTTCTCGAGCGCCGAGAACTCCGGCAACAGATGGTGGAACTGGTAGACGAAACCGATCGAGCGACGGCGCATCTCGGTTCGCCGGTCGTCGCCGAGATTGCCGCAAGCCTGCCCGTCGATGAATACTTCGCCGCCGTCCGGCCGTTCCAGCAGGCCGGCGATGTGAAGAAGCGTCGACTTTCCCGCCCCGGACGGCGCCACCAGCGCCACCATCTCGCCGGCGCTGATGCCGACATCGGCCGCGTCGAGAATGGTCAGGCGGTCATCGCCCTGTTTGTAGTGCCGCTCGACCTGATCGAGCCGCAGCGCAAAGGTCTCAGCCATCATTCGTACCGCAACGCTTCGACCGGATCGAGCCGCGACGCCTGCCAGGACGGCAGGATCGTTGCCAGAAACGACAGGCCGACCGCCATCGCGACGACCAGCACCACCTCGGTCGCGTCGATCTCGGCGGGAAGCCGGCTAAGGAAATAGAATTCGGGATTGAACAACACCGTCCCGGACAGCCACGAAAAGAACTGCCTGATGTTCTCGATATTGAGACCGAACAGTACGCCCAAGACCAGCCCGGCGAACGTGCCGGCGAGACCGATCGAGGCGCCGGTGATCAGGAACACGCGCATCACGGCGCCCCTGGTCGCCCCCATGGTTCTCAGGATCGCGATATCCCGCCCCTTGTCCTTCACCAGCATGAACAGGCCGGAGATGATGTTGAGGGCAGCTACCAGAATGATCAGCGTGAGAATGATGAACATGACATTCCGCTCGACTTCCAGCGCCGAGAAGAACGAGGCGTTCTGATCCTGCCAGGTGACGGTGTAGTTCGGGCGGTCGGCCGCCGCCTCCACCTTCGGCTGTAGCGCGCGGACGGCGTCAGGATCGTCGACGAACATCTCGATCGACTGCACCTGGTCATCCTGGTTGAAGAACAGCTGCGCCTCCGACAGGGGCATGTAAACATAGGCCGCGTCATACTCAGACAGCCCGATCTCGAAGATCGCGGTGACCGGATACGCCTTGACGCGGGGGGTCGTGCCAAGCGGCGTCACGTCGCCCTCAGGCGAGATCAAGGTAATGTTGTCGTTCAGCCGCAACCCGAGCGCCTCGGCCAACCGGATGCCGATTGCCACTCCGTCGCCGGTGTCGAATTCGGCAAGCGTGCCCTGCCGGATGTTCTCCGAGACGGGGGCGAGTTCGTCGAGATCGGCGCCGCGCACGCCCTTGACCAGCGCGCCGGTGTTCGATGTTCCGGCGCCCGATGCCAGGACCTGCCCTTGCACCAAAGGCATGGCAAAATCGACGCCCGGCACGGCTGCGATACGCTTGGTGACCTCGTCGTAGTCGCGGAGCGGCTGGTCGATTGGAAACATGATCACATGACCGTTGACGCCGAGAATGCGGGTCAACAGCTCGCCGCGAAACCCGTTCATCACCGACATCACGATGATCAGCGCGGCCACGCCGAGCATGATCCCGACAAACGAGAAACCGGCGATCACCGACACCCCGGCGTCGCGGCGCCGCGATCTCAGATAGCGGCCGGCCAGCATCCATTCGAAGCGCGAGAACGGCCGGGTCGAGGTGCGGCCCTCAGGCGTCGCACGGGCTGCGAAAGGGATATCGCTCACGCCAGTACCCGCTCGACCACGGCGGAGAGCGGCATCGTATCGCGCTCGCCGGTCGCCCTCACCTTGACTTCCGCCTCCCCCGCCTTGGCGCCGCGCGGACCGACGATCACCTGCAGCGGCAGGCCGATCAGGTCCATGGTGGCGAATTTGGCTCCGGCGCGCGTGTCCTGATCGTCATAAAGGACGTCGAGGCCAGCGGTCTGGAGCTGGCGATAGAGGTCATCGCAGGCAGCGTCGCAGGCGGCATCGCCCGGCTTCATGTTGATGAGACCGACATCGAAAGGCGCGACGGACTTCGGCCAGATGATGCCGTTCTCGTCGTGCGAGGCCTCGATGATCGCCGCCAAGAGACGGCTCGGCCCGATGCCGTAGGAGCCCATGTGGACCGGCACGTCCTTGCCGTCGGGGCCGGTGACGACCGCCTTCATCGGCTCGGAATATTTCGTCCCGAAATGGAAGATGTGGCCGACCTCGATACCGCGCGCCGCGATCTTCTGGTCCTCCGGCAGCGTGTCCCAGGCGGCGGTGTCATGCATCTCGTCCGTCGCCGCGTATGGCGTGGTCCAGGACTTGACGATGTCGGCAAGACCAGCTGCGTCATCGAAATCGACGCCCTCGCCCGGCACGTCGAGATCGAGATAGTCGCGGTGACAGAACACCTCGCTCTCGCCGGTCGAAGCCAAAATGATAAACTCGTGGCTGAGATCGCCGCCGATCGGTCCGGTATCGGCCCGCATCGGGATCGCCTTCAGCCCGCAGCGCTGGAAGGTCCGCAGATAGGAGACAAACATCCGGTCGTAGGCAGTCTTGGCACGTTCGAAGTCGATGTCGAAGGAATAGGCGTCCTTCATCAGGAATTCCCGGGAACGCATGACGCCGAAGCGGGGCCGCACCTCGTCCCGGAACTTCCACTGGATATGGTAGAGATTGAGCGGCAGGTCCTTGTAGGAGCGGACGTAGGACCGGAAAATGTCGGTCACCATCTCCTCATTGGTCGGCCCGAACAAAAGATCGCGCTCGTGGCGATCCTCAATCCGCAACATCTCCTTGCCGTAGTCGTCATAGCGGCCGCTCTCGCGCCACAGATCGGCCGGCTGGATCGTCGGCATCAACAGCTCGATAGCCCCGGAGCGATCCTGCTCCTCGCGGATGATCCTGCAGACCTTGTCGAGCACCTTCTTGCCGAGCGGCAGGAAGGTGTAGAGGCCAGCCGCCTGCTGGCGGATCATGCCGGCGCGCAGCATCAACCGATGGGAAACGATTTCCGCTTCCTTCGGGGTTTCCTTGAGAATGGGCAGAAAATATCGCGACAGGCGCATGAGGTTTCCGGTGAAATCGGTGTGTCGCGGCGCCATGGCCGCACGGTCGCGTCTTAAACGCTTGATCCTTGATTGGAAAGACGGCAACACGCCATCCGCGCATCGGCGACAAATCGGGCTGACGACGGCATCGCCGTGACGGCGGCGCGATCAAAAAATGACACAGTCGCAAAATTCACGTGACAATCGCCGCTGTGCTGGCTAACCTTCGCTTGCACAAAAAAGGCGCCGGCAAGGCGCCATATTTGCGGTCTAGTCTTGGGAGGACGTGGTTTCCGGCGCGGCAGTCGTCGCAGCCCCGGTCAAAGTCATCGGCGGGAAATCCAGGCACGCGACCTAGAATGCAAGGTGAAAGCCTTGCATTTTTTTTGTGCCTGCGCTCCTGCGTCTGTGGGTATCAGGTGCCGGGAATAATGTGCGGAAGATCGTCCGGCCCGAAGCCGTAGACCTGCGTCACGACGTAGAAGACCGCGAAAATCACCGTCGCGAGTAGCGTCGTCTGCGCGAGCTTGCGCCCCATCCGGGCGTGGGTCGGCGCGCTATGCGCCGTCCCGAGGATCACGTCGTCGTCTTCGATCTGCGAGCGTACTCCCAGCGGCAAGATGACAAACAGCGACACCCACCAGATGATGAAATAAATCGCGAGCGCCGATACCCAGCCCAATGTCAGACCTCCTCCAGTTCGGTCAGCGTGCCGAACATGTCACCGGGATGGATGAACAACACCGGCCGCCCATGCGCTCCGATCTTCGGCTCGCCATCGCCGAGCACCCTCGCCCCACCGGCGATCATCCGATCCCGCGCCGCTTTCAGGTCGGACACCTCATAGCAGATATGGTGCATGCCGCCCTTCGGATTCTTGGCGAGAAACGCGGCGATGGGCGACGCTTCGCCCAGCGGCTCGAGGAGTTCGACCTTGGTGTTGTCGAGCTCCACGAAGACGACCGTGACACCGTGCTCGGGCAACGCCTTTGGCTCCGACACTGTCGCCCCCAGCGTCTCGCGATAGCGCCGCACCGCTCCCGAAAGATCGGGAACGGCCAGAGCCACATGATTCAGTCGACCGAGCATGGCATTTCCCTCGACGGGTTTCAGGACCGCGTGACGAACACCGTGACGATCGGCTTCTTACCCCACGCCTCGAAAGCGGCGCCGCGCACCGCGCGGCGGACCGACTCACCCAGTTTGTCGAGGTCCTTGCGGCGGTTGCGCGGCGTGCTCTCGACCGCACCGGCGGCGGCGTCGATCAGGACATCCTCGATCTCCTCACCGGTCGCGTCGTCCTGCGGCAGGCCGAGCGCCACGAGGTCGGGATCGTCGCGCAATTCCAGCTTGCCATCCAATTCCACCAGCACCGCCACATGGCCGACGAAGGACAGCCTGCGGCGCTCGTTGATGCCCATCGCCTCGGCCGTTCCGATCAGGCGGCCGTCCTTGTAGAGACGTCCGACCGGAACCTCATGGACGACCTGGGCGGCGCCGGGCGCCAGCTGGACGGCGCGGCCGTTGCGCGCCTCGACCACCTGCTTGATCCCCAATTCCCGCGCGAGGGCCGCGTGGGCGGTCAGATGCGCGGCCTCGCCATGGGCCGGAATGGCGATCGTCGGACGCACCCATTCATACATCTGGCGCATCTCGCTGCGACGCGGATGGCCGGAGACGTGGACGAGTTTCTCCCCATCCTCGAGCACCTTGACGCCGCGTTCGATCAGCGCGTTCTTGATGTCGATGATGAGCTTTTCGTTGCCGGGAATCGCGCGTGAGGAGAAGATCACAAGGTCGCCCCGCGACAGCGCGACGCTCGGATGCTCATCCCGCGCGATGCGCGCCAGCGCGGCGCGGGCCTCGCCCTGGCTACCTGTCAGGATGATCACCGCCTTTTCAGGCGGGATGTAGCCGAAGTCCTGCTCGCCCAGGAACGGCGGAATGCCGTCCATATAGCCGAGCTCGGTCGCGACATCGATCATCCGCCGCATCGAGCGCCCCATCAGCAGCACTTGCCGCCCGGCATCGCGAGCCGCCGCCGCGATCGAACGGATGCGCCCGACATTGGAGGAGAAGGTGGTGACGGCGACCCGGCCCTTGGCGCCACGGATGATCTCGGCAAGTGAAGCCGAGACCGCCGTCTCGCTCGGGCTGTCGCCCTCGCGAAGCGCGTTGGTCGAATCGGCGACGATGGCGAGGACGCCTTCGTCGCCGATCTCCCGCAGCCGCTTCTCGTCGGTCGGCGCGCCGAGCGCCGGGGTCGGATCGATCTTCCAGTCGCCGGTGTGGACGACCGTGCCGGCCGGCGAACGGATCGCCAGCGCCACCGGTTCGGGGATCGAGTGCGTGACGTTGATCGCCTCGATCTCGAAGGGACCGACGTTGAAGCGATCACCTGCGGCGAACAGCTCCACCGGAATCTTCGGCGCGCCCGGCTCCCCTTCCCGCTTGGCCGCCAGCAACGCCGCAGTGAAAGCGGTTGCGTAGACCGGAACCTTCAGCTTCGGCCAAAGATCGAGCAGAGCACCGTAGTGGTCCTCGTGCGCATGGGTGATGACGATCCCCTTCAGCGCATTCTTCTGCTTTTCCAGAAACCGGATGTCGGGAAGAACGAGATCGACCCCAGGAAAGTCGGGACCGGCAAAAGAGACGCCGCAGTCGACCACGATCCACTGCCGATCATCATCCGGCCCATAGCCGTACATGGCGAGATTCATGCCGATCTCACCGATGCCGCCGAGCGGCACAAACATTAGCTTGTTCAAACTTCTATCTTCTTTCGTGTCTTTGCCCCGCCCGGTCATGATCGACCCACGCAGCTTATTCAGGTTTGCTTCAGTTACATTCGTCGTCGTTCGATTGCCGCCCTAAACGGCGGAGACCGGTGGCGCCATGCGCTCGTCGCTCTCCAGAAAAAACAGATCGCCGGCCGAAACCGCGGTGGTCTCGCCGTCATCACCGCGCAATATCAGCCGACCGCGCTCGTCGAGTGCCTCGAAGCGTCCCGTCAGCGTCCCGTCGGCAAGATTGACCCGGCAGGCCTGGCCGAGCCCCACGGCATGGGCAAGCCATTCGCGCCTGATCGCGGCAAATCCCTCGCCGCGCCGGAAGACCGCGAGGGCACGTTCCACTTCGTCAGCGACGGACGCGAAAATGGCATCGAGGTCGCAGCGCACGCCCTCCCGCGCCAAGCTGGTCACCTCGTACGGCGTGCCATCGGGCACATGGGCGACGTTGACCCCGCAGCCGATGACAACCGCCATCCTACTATCCGGCAAACGCTCGCTTTCCAGGAGAATGCCGACCGCCTTACGGCCCCTGACGAGAACGTCATTCGGCCATTTGACCGCGACCAGCTCTTCGTCGGCGCCCGTGAGCTTGGCGAGAGCGTTCCGCACCCCAAGCGAGGCGACCAGCGGCAGGTTCGACAGATGCTCCAATGGCGCCGGGTCGATGACCAACCAACTCGCATAGAGGTTTCCCGGCTCCGAGACCCACGCCCGGCCTCTGCGGCCGCGTCCCGCCATCTGCCGTTCAGCCGTGACCCACAAGGGCCCCGGATCGCCGGCGCGCGCGGCCTCCAACGCCACTGAATTCGTCGAGGCGACTTCGCCGAGGGCGAGGCGCCGTCGTGGTGCTTTCGTGCCCGTCGGCACCGTCAGAAAAACGTCCGCGCCGCAGCCTCGGCAGCGGTGAAGATCGGTCCCCCAATGAAAAGGTAGACGGGAAAGATGAACAGCGCCGCGGCCCACAGGACCAGCCGCAACTCCATCGCCATCGGTACGAACTCCGCCGATGGTTCATCGAACCACATCAACTTCACGATCCTCAGATAATAGTAAAGCCCGACGACGCTTGCCAGTACGCCGATGACCGCCAAGGCGTAAAGTTCCGCCTCGACCGCCGCCATGAACACGAAATATTTGGCGAAGAAACCGGCCAGCGGCGGCAAGCCGGCGAGCGACAGCATCAGGATCGTCAGGAACAGCGCCATCACCGGGTTGGTCTTCGACAGACCCGCGAGATCCTCGATTTCCTCGACCACCCCGTCCTTGCGCCGCATGGCGAGGATCACGGCGAAGGTGCCCAGCGTCATCGCCAGATAGATCGTCATGTAAATCAGGACGCCGCGGACGCCTTCGACATTGGCTGCCGCGAGCCCCACGAGGGCAAATCCCATATGGCCGATCGAGGAATAGGCCATCAGACGTTTGAAATTGCGCTGGCCGATCGCCGCGAAGGCGCCGAACGCCATCGAGGCGATCGAGATGAAGACGATGATCTGCTGCCAATCCACCTGCAGCGGCTCGAAGCCCTGCACCGTGAAGCGGGTAATGAGCGCCATGGCCGCAACCTTCGGCGCACCGGCAAGGAAGGCGGTGATCGGGGTCGGCGCGCCCTCGTAGACGTCGGGCGTCCACATGTGGAACGGTACCGCCGAAATCTTGAAGGCGAGGCCCGCGAGCACGAACACCAGGCCAACGACGAGGCCGAGGGAGCGTCCTTCGCTGGTGATCGCCGACGCGATCGCGCCGAACTCGATCTGGCCGGTAAAGCCGTAGACCATCGAAGCGCCGTACAGCAGCATGCCCGAGGACAACGCGCCAAGGACGAAATATTTCAGGCCAGCTTCGGTCGAACGGGCCGAATCCCGGTTGATCGCGGCGAGAACGTAGATCGCCAATGACTGCAACTCGAGCCCGAGATAGAGCGTGATCAGGTCGCCGGCCGACACCATCACCATCATTCCGGTCGTCGACAGCACGATCAGCACCGGAAACTCGAACCGGTTGAACCGCTCGCTTTCGGCGAAGCCGACCGACATGATCACCGCGGCGGCCGAGCCGACGAGCACCAGAACCTTCATGAATCCGGCAAAGGGATCGAGCACGAAGGAGCCGCCAAAGGCTTCGCCGTAGGGCGTGACGAAGACAAGCCAGAGCCCGGCGATGATGATCAGCGCGACCGACAGGCCGGTCACTGTCTGGGCGCTGCGCTCACCGGCGAAGACGCCGATCATCAGAAGGACCATCGCGCCTCCCGCCATGATCAGTTCTGGACCGACGATCGGCAGACTCGAGGCGACCATTTGCGAATACATATGCGTCCGATCCCCGCTTTTACTGCGCCAGGGCGACCGATTGGGCCGCCTCCAGGGCTGCGGTGTAGGTATTGAGCATCGATTCGACCGATGCCGCCGTCACATTGAAGACCGGCATCGGATAGACGCCGAAGAAAATCACGAGAGCGACGAGCGGATAGAGCAGGATCTTCTCGCGCCGCGACAGGTCGAGGATCGCGCGCAGGCTCTCCTTCTCCAGCGCACCGAAAATCACCCGCCGATAGAGCCACAACGCATAGGCCGCCGACAGGATGACGCCGGTGGCCGCAAAGATCGCCACCCAGCTGTTGACCTGGAACACCCCGACCAGAGTCAGGAACTCGCCGACGAAGCCGCTCGTCCCCGGCAGCCCGACATTGGCCATGGTGAAGATCAGCATCGCGGTGGCGTAATGCGGCATCCGGTTGACCAGACCGCCATAGGCGCTGATCTCACGGGTGTGCATGCGGTCATAGACGACACCCACGCAAAGGAACAGCGCCCCGGACACCAGCCCGTGCGAGAGCATCTGGAAAATCGCTCCCTCCACGCCCTGCTGGTTGGCCGCGAAGATACCCATCGTCACGAAGCCCATATGCGCGACCGACGAGTAGGCAATCAGCTTCTTGATGTCCTCCTGCATCAGCGCCACCAGCGAGGTGTAGATGATCGCGACAACCGACAGCGTGAAGACGAACGGCGCAAAATCGGCCGAGGCCAACGGGAACATCGGTAGCGAAAAGCGCAGGAAGCCGTAGCCGCCAAGCTTCAAGAGGATGCCGGCCAGGATCACCGATCCCGCCGTCGGCGCCTCGACATGGGCGTCAGGCAGCCAGGTGTGGACCGGCCACATCGGCATCTTCACGGCGAAGCTGGCGAAGAAGGCGAACCAAAGCCAAGGCTGCATCGAGGCCGGGAAGCTGTGCTGCAGGAGTTCCGGTATCGAGCTGGTGCCGGCGTCCCAATACATCGCCATGATGGCGATCAGCATCAGCACCGAGCCGAGGAAGGTGTAGAGGAAGAACTTGTAGCTCGCGTAGATCCGCCGCTTGCCGCCCCACACGCCGATGATCAGGAACATCGGGATGAGGCCGCCTTCGAAGAAGACGTAGAAGAGCACGAGATCGAGTGCGCAGAAAACGCCGATTACCAGCGTCTCCAGCACCAGGAAGGCGATCATGTATTCCTTCACGCGGGTCTGCACCGACTCGAAGCTCGCGAGGATGCAGATCGGCATCAGGAAGGTCGTCAGGATCACGAACAACATCGAGATGCCGTCGACACCCATGTGATAGGTAATCCCGCTGCCGAGCCAGTCCAGCCGCTCGACCATCTGGAAGTCGGGATTCGACGTGTCGAATTCGATCCAGATCCATAGCGAAACGACGAAGGTGAAGACCGTGGTCAGCAGCGCGACGGTGCGGATATTGCGGCGCGCCAGTTCGCTCTTGTCCTTGATGAACAGGATCAGCAGCGCGCCGACCAGCGGCAGGAAGGTGACGGTCGAAAGGATCGGCCAGTCGCTCATCAGTTCACCCCCCCGAGCATCGTCCAGGTGACCAGCGCCGCGACGCCGATGAGCATCGCGAAGGCGTAGTGATAGAGGTAGCCGGTCTGCAGACGGACCACGCGATTGGTGACGTCAAGGACCCGTGCCGAGACACCATCAGGCCCGAGCCCATCGATCACCTTGCCGTCGCCGGTCTTCCACAGAAAGCGTCCGAGCGCCTTCGCCGGGCGTACGAACAGGAAGTCGTAGAGCTCGTCGAAATACCATTTGTTCAAAAGGAACGTGTAGAGGCCGCGATGCCGCTCGGCCAGCCGATGCGGCAGGTCGGGCGAGCGGATGTAGAACAGCCAGGCGATGGCGAAGCCGATCGCCATCATGACAGCCGGCAGGAATGCGATGGCGAAGGGCACGTCGTGGATGTCGTGGAGAATTTCGTTCCCGGCGCCGGTGAACAGCGAAGCGAGCCAGAACTCCTCGTAGCCTTCTCCGACGAAGGCGCCCTCGAACAGGATACCGGCGAACAGCGCGCCGGCGGCCAGTACGAACAGCGGCACCAGCATCACCATCGGCGATTCGTGGATATGATGCATGACGTCCGCGGAGGCTCGCGGCTTGCCGTGGAACGTCATGAAAATCAGGCGCCAAGAATAGAAGCTGGTCAACAACGCCGCCAGAACCGTCAGACCCCAGCCATAGGTCGCGAAGGCATTATCGCCAACGAAAGCCGCTTCGATGACGGCGTCCTTGGAGAAATAGCCCGCCGTCAACGGAAAGCCGGTCAGCGCCAGCGTGCCGACGACCATCAACCAATAGGTGATCGGAATATGCTTCTTGAGGCCGCCCATGCGGCGCATATCCTGCTCGTCGGAGACAGCGTGGATCACGGAGCCAGCGCCGAGGAACAACAGCGCCTTGAAAAAGGCGTGGGTGAACAGGTGGAAGATCGCCACGCTGTAGGCGCCGACGCCGAGGGCGACGAACATGTAGCCGAGCTGCGAACACGTCGAATAGGCGATGACCCGCTTGATGTCGTTCTGGACCAGCCCGACCGTGGCGGCGAATATCGCCGTCGTCGCGCCGATGAAAGTGACGAAGGTCAGTGCCGTCTGGCTCAGCTCGAACAGTGGCGACATGCGGGCGACCAGAAAGACGCCAGCCGTGACCATCGTGGCGGCATGGATCAGCGCGGAGACCGGCGTCGGGCCTTCCATCGCGTCCGGCAGCCAGGTGTGGAGCCCGATCTGGGCCGATTTGCCCATGGCGCCCATGAACAAGAGCAGGCAGATGACGGTGAGCGCGCCGCCCATCGACAGCGAGTAGCCGGCGAAGTTGAGGACGGTATCGCCGAGCGCGGGAGTGGCCTCGCCCGCCTCACCGCCCATCTGGCCGGCGATATCGGCAGCGCCGGCGAAGATGGTGTCGAGATTGAGCGAACCGAACAGCACGAAGATGCCAAAGATGCCGAGCACGAAGCCGAAATCGCCGACCCGGTTGACGATGAAGGCCTTCATCGCGGCCGCGTTGGCCGACGGCTTTTTGTACCAGAAGCCGATCAGGAGATACGAGGCCAGGCCGACGCCCTCCCAGCCGAAGAACATCTGCACGAGATTGTTCGACGTCACCAGCATCAGCATGGCGAAGGTGAACAGAGACAGATAGGCGAAGAAGCGCGGCCGATGCGGATCGTGATGCATGTAGCCGATCGAATAGACATGCACGAGCGAGGAGACCGTGTTGACGACGACCAGCATGACCAGGGTCAGGCGGTCGATCCGCAGCGACCAGGCGACCTCGAGGCCGCCGGACTGCATCCATTGAAACAGCGTCAACCGCAGCGTCTCGCCCTCGCCGAAGCCGAAGGAAATGAAGGCGATCCACGACATGATCGCCGCGATGATCAAGAAGCCGGAGGTGATATACTCGGACGCCTTGGCGCCGATCGCGTTGCCGAAGAGGCCGGCGATCAGGAAGCCGGCGAGCGGCAGGAGAACGATGGTCTGATACACGCCCGATCAGCCTTTCATCGTGTTGACGTCATCGACGGCGATGGAGCCGCGATTGCGGAAGAAGACGACGAGGATGGCGAGGCCGATCGCCGCTTCAGCGGCTGCGACGGTCAACACGAAGAGCGCGAAGACCTGCCCGACCAGATCGTTCAGAAACGCCGAGAACGCCACGAAATTCAGGTTCACCGCCAAGAGAATCAACTCGACCGACATCAGGATCGTGATGATGTTCTTGCGGTTCATGAAGATGCCGAAAACGCCCGTGACGAACAGGATCGCCGCGACCGTAAGGTAGTGTCCGAGACCGACTTCCATTGCGCTCATTTCCTCGTTCTCAGATGCCCTTGCCGCTCTCGACCTTGCGGATTTCGATCGCCGTCGCCGGGTTCCGCGCGACCTGCGCCGGAATCGACTGACGCCGGATGCCCTCCTTGTGGCGAAGGGTCAAAACGATTGCGCCGATCATCGCGACGAACAGGATCAGCCCTGCAAGCTGGAAAAACAGAATGTAGCGGGTGTAGAGCACCGCCCCGAGCGCCTCGATGTTCGACATTTCGGCCAGCGGCGGCGTCGGCATGGCCGTCGCGACGGACAGCTGCGGCTCGTAATAGTTGCCGGTGACAGCGATGATCAGCTCGGCGAGCAGCACGACGCCAACGATCGCGCCAAACGGCGCGTATTGCAGCGCGCCACGCTTCAACTTGGCGAAGTCGACGTCCAGCATCATGACGACGAACAGGAAGAGGACCGCGACCGCCCCGACATAGACGACGACGAGAATCAGCGCCAGAAATTCCGCCCCGGTCAGCAGGAACAGCCCGGCGGTGCTCACAAAGGTCGTAATCAGAAACAGCACCGAATGGACCGGGTTCTTGGAGAACACGACCATCAGCGCCGCGCCGACCGCGATCAGCGCGAAGATGTAGAAAAACAGTGCCTGAAGGCCCAGCATCCTCGGGCTCCTTGTGGTGGTATCGGACGCGGCCTGACGGTCGTCGCCCTGCCCCGTCGATCTTGTCAAATCAGGCGGAGATTCGCGCCCGGTCTGGCGATCCTCCGGCCGAAAAAATCCCTGCCCGCTTAGCGGTAAGGCGCGTCGAGCGCAATGTTGCGCGCGATCTCCCGCTCCCAGCGATCGCCGTTGGCGAGCAACCGCTCCTTGTCGTAGTAGAGCTCCTCGCGGGTCTCGGTCGCGAATTCGAAATTTGGGCCCTCGACGATGGCGTCGACCGGGCAGGCCTCCTGGCAGAAGCCGCAATAAATGCACTTCACCATGTCGAGGTCGTAACGCACCGTCCGGCGGGTGCCGTCATTGCGTCGCGGTCCGGCCTCGATGGTGATCGCCTGGGCCGGGCAGATCGCCTCGCAAAGCTTGCAGGCAATGCAGCGCTCCTGGCCGTTGGGATAGCGCCGCAAGGCGTGCTCACCACGAAAACGCGGACTCTGCGGCCCCTTCTCGAACGGGTAGTTCACCGTCGATTTCGCTGCGAAGAAATAGCGCATCGACAGGCCGAACGCCTTGATGAACTCGATGAGGAACAGGGATTTGACGGTCTGGGCGATGGCGTTCAAGAGACTCTAGCCTCCCAAGTTCGAGGCGATGACCGGGCCGGCGAACCAGCCGACAACCGGGAAGAGAACGAGCTGCGAAACGCGGGCGATGTTCAGCGCCGCGCCGGCTCCGACGCGCTCGGAAGGCCGGCGCCGAGCCATAGCGTCGATGACATAGCCAAGGACGAAGAAGTCCGCGAGGCCGATGGCGAGGCCAACCAGAGCACCGATGAGCGCCGGATCGGTCATGCGGCCGCAGCGCCCCAACCCATGAACTGCACGACGAAGGCGACGATCACCACCATTGCGAGCGAGATCGGCAGGAACACCTTCCAGCCAAGCCGCATCAACTGGTCGTAGCGGTAGCGGGGCACGAAGGCCTTGACCATCGCGAACATGAAGAACACCAGCGCGACCTTGGCAAGGAACCAGATCACGCCCGGAACCCAGGTGAACGGTACGAAGTTGAAGGGCGGCAGCCATCCGCCGAGGAAGAGGATCGTCGTCAGCGCGCACATCAGCGTAATCGCCGCGTACTCGCCGAGCATGAACATCATGTATGGCGTCGAGCCATACTCGACCATGAAGCCGGCGACGAGTTCCGATTCGGCCTCCGGCAGATCGAAGGGCGGCCGGTTCGTCTCGGCCAGCGCCGAGATGAAGAATACGATGAACATCGGGAACAGGCCGAGCCAGTGCCAGTCGAGGAAGGTGTTCGGCAGGCCGGCCATGGTGCCGAGTCCGGTCTGCTGGGCCAAAACGATGTCGGTGAGATTGAGAGAGCCGACGGCCAAAAGCACAGTGACGATAACGAAGCCGATCGAGACCTCATAGGAAACCATCTGCGCGGCGGACCGCAACGCGCCGAGAAAGGCATATTTCGAGTTCGACGCCCAACCGCCCATGATGACGCCATAGACCTCCAGCGAGGAGATCGCGAAGACGTAGAGGATGCCGATATTGATGTCTGCGATCACCCACCCGTCGGCGACCGGCACCACCGCGAAGGTGGCGAGCGCCAGCGTCACGGCGACCAGCGGCGCGAGCAGGAACACGACCTTGTCCGCGCTGGCCGGGATCACCGGTTCCTTCAGCACGAATTTCAACAGGTCGGCGAAGGACTGGAACAGCCCCCAAGGACCGACGACATTGGGTCCGCGGCGCATCTGGACCGCCGCCCAGATCTTGCGGTCCGCCAAAAGGATATAGGCGACCAGGACGAGCAGAACGACGAGGAACAGAAGGCTCTGCGCCAGAATGATCAGGCCCGGCCAGACATAGAGGGAGAAGAATTCAGCCACTGCCAGCCGTCCTTTATTCTGCCGCTTCGAGGTGCTCGGCGATTGCGAGCTGCGAGCACTCGGCCATCACCTTCGACGCGCGGGCGATCGGGTTGGTCAGGTAGAAGTCGCCGATATTCGACGCGAACATTCCAGTGCCCAGCGATTTCGCGCGATCGGCCAGTCCGGTGATGACCGCCGGGTCGGCCGACTCGATCCGATCCGACCGCATGAAGGCGTGCGACTGATACAGTTCGCGCCGCAGCGCCGCAAGCGAATCGAACGGCAGCGTTTTGCCGAGAACGGCGGACAGCGCCCGGATGATCGCCCAGTCCTCGCGCGCGTCGCCGGGCGGGAAGGATGCCCGGCTGCCAGTCTGCGCCCTGCCCTCGACATTGACCCAGGTCCCCGATTTCTCGGTGTAGGCCGCGCCCGGCAGGATCACGTCGGCGCGGTGCGCGCCCCGATCCCCATGGGTGCCGATGTAGACGACGAAGGGCCCGGCTGCGATCTCGATCTCGTCGGCACCGAGATTGAACAGCACGTCGACCTCGCCTTCGCCCATCTGGGCTGTGGTCTTGCCGCTCTCACCCGGCACGAAGCCGATATCGAGGCCGCCGACCCGCGAGGCCGCAGAATGCAGGACGTTGAAGCCGTTCCAGCCCTCGGTGATGGCTCCGATTTCGCGCGCCAGCGCGGCGATCGAGGCCAGCACATCCGCACCGTTCTCGCCGGCGAGCGCGCCCTGACCGACGATGATCATCGGGCGCTCGGCGCCTTTCAGCGTATCGAAGAAGCCGCGATTGGCGCCGCCCAGATCGGACAACGTCTCGGTGCCGGCGCCGAGATAGGTGGTTTCGTAGCGCAGATCGACATTCTCGCCGATCACGCCGATGGGGAAGTCGCCCATGCGCCAACGCTTGCGGATGCGGGCGTTGAGGACGGAGGCCTCGAAGCGCGGATTGGCGCCGACGATCAGCAATGCATCGGCATTCTCGATACCGGCGATCGTCGTGTTGAACAGGTAGGAGGCGCGGCCGCCGGCCGGATTAAGCTTGGCGCCGTCCTGGCGGCAGTCGAGATTGGTCGAGCCGAGCTCGCCGATCAGGCGCTTCAGCGCCCACATCTCCTCGACGGCGGCGAGATCGCCCGCGATCGCGCCGAGTCGCGCACCCTCGACGCCAACGACCTTGGCCTTGATCGCGGCGAAGGCCTCCTGCCAGCTCGCCGGACGCAGGCGGCCGTTCTCGCGCACATAGGGCTTGTCGAGACGCTGGGTCCGCAGGCCGTCCCAGACGAAGCGGGTCTTGTCGGAGATCCACTCCTCGTTGATCTCCTCGTTGATGCGCGGAAGAATCCGCATGACCTCGCGACCGCGCGTATCGACGCGGATCGCCGATCCGACGGCATCCATCACGTCGATCGTCTCGGTCTTGGTCAGCTCCCACGGCCGCGCCTGGAATGCGTAGGGCCGCGAGGTCAGCGCGCCGACCGGGCACAGATCGATGACGTTGCCCTGCAGCTCCGACGTCATCGCCTGCTCGAGGAAGGTGGTGATCTCGGCATCCTCGCCGCGGCCGATGAGGCCCAGCTCGGAAATGCCGGCGACCTCGGTGGTGAAGCGGACGCAGCGCGTGCAGTGGATGCAGCGCGTCATGATCGTCTTGACCAGCGGGCCGATATATTTGTCCTCGACCGCGCGCTTGTTCTCCCGATAGCGCGACGAATCGACACCAAAGGCCATCGCCTGGTCCTGCAGGTCGCATTCGCCGCCCTGATCGCAGATCGGGCAGTCCAGCGGATGGTTGATCAGCAGGAACTCCATCACGCCTTCGCGGGCCTTCTTGACCATCGGCGTGTTGGTGAAGACCTCCGGCAATTCGCCGTTTGGTCCCGGCCGCATATCGCGGACACCCATGGCGCAGGAGGCGGTGGGCTTCGGCGGTCCGCCCTTCACCTCGACGAGGCACATGCGGCAATTGCCGGCGATCGACAGCCGTTCATGGAAGCAGAAGCGCGGAATCTCGGCCCCCGCCTCCTCCGCCGCCTGCAGCAGCGTGTAGTGGTCCGGGACCTCGATCTCTTTGCCGTCGACTTTGAGTTTGGTCATGGACCTATCCTGCTTATTCCGCCGCTTCGAGCACGGGCCGGCGATCGGCGTCGGCATTGCGCGAGAACTCGTCGATCCGCCGCTCGATCTCGGCGCGGAAATGGCGCACGAGCCCCTGGATCGGCCAGGCCGCCGCATCGCCAAGCGCACAGATCGTATGGCCCTCGACCTGCTTGGTCACATCGAGCAGCATGTCGATTTCGCGCTTCTGAGCATTGCCGGTGACCATGCGCTCCATCACCCGCCACATCCAGCCGGTCCCCTCGCGGCAGGGCGTACACTGGCCGCAGCTCTCATGCTTGTAGAAATACGAGATTCGGGCGATCGCCTTCACGATGTCGGTGGAGCGATCCATGACGATGACCGCGGCGGTGCCGAGCGAGGTCTTGATGTCGCGCAGGCCGTCGAAATCCATCGGTGCGTCGATGATGTCCTCGCCCGGAACCAGCGGCACGGATGATCCGCCGGGGATGACCGCCAAGAGATTGTCCCAGCCGCCGCGAACGCCGCCGCAATGCTTCTCGATCAGTTCGCGGAAGGAGATGCCCATCGCCTCCTCCACCGTGCAGGGCCGTTCGACATGGCCGGAGACGCAGAAGAGCTTGGTGCCGGTGTTGTTCTGCCGGCCGATACCGGCGAACCAACCACCGCCGCGGCGAAGAATCGTCGGCGCCACCGCGATCGACTCGACGTTGTTCACCGTGGTCGGGCAGCCGTACAGCCCGACATTGGCCGGGAACGGCGGCTTGAGGCGCGGTTGGCCCTTCTTGCCTTCCAGGCTTTCCAGCAGCGCGGTTTCCTCACCGCAGATGTAGGCGCCGGCGCCGTGATGGACGACGATGTCGTAGTCCCAGCCGCACTTGTTGTTCTTGCCGAGCAGTCCCGCCTCGTAGCATTCGTCGATGGCCCGCTGCAGTGCCTGACGCTCGCGGATATATTCGCCGCGAACGTAGATGTAACAGGCGTGCGCGCCCATCGCGAAACCGGCGATGACGCAACCCTCGATCAGCGTGAACGGGTCGTTCCGCATGATCTCCCGGTCCTTGCAGGTCCCCGGCTCGGATTCGTCGGCGTTGATGACGAGATAATGCGGGCGCTCGCCGGGCTCCTTCGGCATGAACGACCATTTGAGCCCGGTCGGGAAGCCGGCGCCGCCACGCCCGCGCAGGCCCGACTCCTTCATCTCGTTGATGATCCAGTCGCGGCCCTTGCCGATGATGTCGGCCGTTCCGTCGAAATGCCCGCGCTTCATCGCGGCCTTCAGGCTTTTGTCCCGGAGGCCGTAAATGTTCGTGAAAATGCGGTCCTTGTCCTGAAGCATCTAGTGTCTCCTCGTCCGCATCATTCGCGGCCCGGAGCGCTGGCAGCCGCGCCCTGCAGGGCCTTGGCCTGGGCGGTCCAGCCGTCACGAACGGCGCGGCCACGGAAATTCAGATAATCGTCGACCCAGACAAGCTCGGACTCCCGCCATTTTGCGATCTGCCGGAGATGAAAGACCCCGAGTTCGTTCAACTTGGCCTCTATCACCGGACCGATGCCCTTGATCTGCTTCAGATCGTCCGGCGTGCCCTCCGGCGCGCTCAGGAGACCTGCGGGCTTCTCGCCGGGTTGGCTCGCCTGCGCGGCAATTCCTGCGGCGGCCCCATCCATGGGCCCGGAACTGGTATCGGAGGTCGTCCGGCGCTGGCCCTCCAGCTTTGCGCCGCCGTCTTTTCCGGAGAGATCGATCGTCGCGTCTGTGGCGCCCGGCTCTTTGGACTTATCGCTCGGAGTCAGCGCGACGTCCGGGACCGTCGCCGCGCGGGCAGCGGCTTCCTTCCGGCGGAGCGTCCCGCCGGTCGGCGCCGTGGCTGCCGGCGTGTCAGCCGAAACCTGATCGGCTTCGGCGGCGTCTCGCTGGGCTTCTCCGGTCGCGCCGTCGACGGCTCCGCCGGTACGGCCCGAGCCCGGTCGATGGCCGTTGGCGACCAGATCGTCACTGACTTGCTTCTCGGCCGATGGCGGCGTCTTGTCGCCGCTGGCTTTGCCCGGGGCCGCGATGGTCGGATCGGTTTCCGCAGCGTCCGTGTTCGGCCGGCCGGCATTGGAAGCGGCGGTGGAGATAGCCTGCCCACCCGCCTTACCGCGCGCCGGCGCGGATGCCTCGGACGCCCGAGGCTTATCAGCCGGCAAATCCTTGATCAGATCGTCGTAATCGCCAGTCAGGCTCGTCAGACCGCCGATCGGAGCCGACAGATGGCGTCCGTTCTGCGGTCCCGGCTCGACTTCCCCGCCGCGCCCCGCCTCGAAAAGATCGATGATCTCCTCAAGTCGCTCCGGCGTCAGATCCTCATACGTATCCTCGGAGACCATGACCATCGGCGCGTTGACGCAGGCGCCGAGGCACTCGACCTCTTCCCACGACAGCGTTCCCGACTCGTTGGCATGGAAGGGTTCGGGATGGATCTTCGACCGGCAGACGGCTTTCAAATCCTCCGCGCCGCGCAACATGCAGGGCGTCGTACCGCAAACCTGGACATGCGCCCTTGTTCCGACCGGCTTCAACTGAAACTGAGTGTAGAAGGTCGCGACCTCGAGCACGCGGATCAAGGGCATCGCCAGCATGTCGGCGATATGGACGATCGCGGACTTGGTGACCCAGCCTTCTTGTTCCTGTGCGCGCATCAGAAGAGGAATCACTGCCGACTGCTGACGACCCTCCGGATATTTACGGATCGTCGCCTGTGCCCAAGCCGTGTTTTCGTCGTTGAAGGCGAAGCTCTTGGGCTGGATGGCATCTTCCGCGAGACGTCTGACAGACATCGGACCTCGGCTCTAGAAGCGGTTCTACATGCGATATTGCGGTGCGTTCTATCACACGATCGGCAAAAGGCCAGTGGCTTTAAGCCGTATGATTCCTCCGTCGCCCGATTGTCCGGGCGGCGACGATTCAGATGTCCAGAAGTGGCTCGACGCTGACAATCGGCGGTGCCCGATCGTGATCAGCGGTCGACCTCACCAAAGACGATATCAAGCGAGCCGAGAATAGCCGAGACATCGGCGAGCATGTGCCCCCTGCACATCACGTCCATCGCCTGGAGGTGGGCGAAGCCCGGCGCCTTGATCTTGCAGCGATGCGGCTTGTTGGTCCCGTCCGCGACCAGATAGACGCCGAATTCGCCCTTTGGCGCCTCGACTGCGGCATAGACCTCGCCCGCCGGCACATGAAAGCCCTCGGTGTAGAGCTTGAAGTGATGGATGAGCGCTTCCATCGAACGCTTCATCTGGCCACGCGACGGCGGGACGACTTTGCCTTCGGCCGACGAGACCGGGCCGACTCGCTCGGGACCCGACAGCAGCTCGATGCACTGCTTCATGATCTTCACCGATTCGCGCATCTCGACCATACGAATGAGATAGCGGTCGTAGCAGTCGCCGTTCTTGCCGATGGGGATGTCGAAATCCATCTCGTCGTAGCACTCGTAGGGCTGCGACTTGCGCAAATCCCAAGCCGCGCCCGAGCCGCGTACCATCACGCCAGAGAAGCCGAGCGCCCAGGCATCGTCGAGGCCGATGACGCCGATGTCGACATTGCGCTGCTTGAAGATGCGGTTGTCGGTCAGCAGGCCTTCGATGTCGTCGCAGACCTTCAGGAACGGATCGCACCAGGCACCAATGTCGTCGACGAGCTGCTGCGGCAAGTCCTGGTGCACGCCGCCCGGCCGGAAATAGGCCGCATGCATGCGCGAGCCGGACGCGCGTTCATAGAACACCATCAGCTTCTCGCGCTCCTCGAAACCCCAGAGCGGCGGCGTCAGTGCGCCGACGTCCATGGCCTGGGTCGTCACGTTGAGAAGATGCGAGAGAATGCGGCCGATTTCGCTATAGAGCACCCGAATCAGCTGACCGCGCCGGGGCACACTGACCTCCGCCAGCCGCTCGATGGCGAGACAGAAGGCATGCTCCTGGTTCATCGGCGCGACATAGTCGAGCCGGTCGAAATAGGGAATCGCCTGGAGATAGGTCTTGTGTTCGATCAGCTTCTCGGTGCCGCGATGCAAAAGCCCGATATGCGGATCGACCCGCTTCACCACCTCGCCGTCGAGTTCCAGGACCAGCCGAAGAACGCCGTGGGCGGCCGGGTGCTGCGGCCCGAAATTGATGTTGAAATTGCGGACGTCGATCTCGGCCATGTCTAGCTATCCTGCCCGGCAGCGAAGGCTGCCACGACTTCCGCCCCGGTCATCTTACGCGTCGCGTCGGCGAAGCGGTAAGTCTCAGGCTTCTCGTCGATAAAGATTTCCTCGGTGAACGCAAAGCGCGATGCATCGTCGAAGCTCTGCATGGAAACGGCCACGTGACCGCCGTCCCGCAGTCGCCAGAGGAGACTCGACCCGCAGCTCTTGCAGAACAGACGCTCGGCCCAGTCCGACGAAACATAGACGCCGAATTGCGTCGTGTCCTCGATCGCCACATCCGTGCAAGGAACGGCCATAAAAACACCACCGCTCCACTTCTGGCACATGCGGCAATGACAGACATCCATTTCCATTTTTTGCGGAACCGCCGAGAATCGCGCCGCGCCGCACAGACATCCGCCGGGTAATGCCTCACTCATATCTTCGGCCTCAGCTCGGTTTAGCCTTCTCGTCGCCCGGCAAGACGTATTCCGTTCCCTCCCACGGAGAGAGGAAGTCGAAATTGCGAAACTCCTGCCTGAGTTCGACCGGCTCGTAGACCACCTGCTTCTTCTCCTCGTCGTAACGCACCTCGACGAAGCCGGTCAGCGGGAAGTCCTTGCGCAGCGGATGCCCCTCGAAGCCGTAATCGGTGAGGATGCGGCGAAGGTCGGGATGACCGGTGAACAGAATGCCGTAGAAATCATAGGCCTCGCGCTCGAACCAGTCGGACCCGGCGAAAACGTCGCAGATAGACGGGACGGGATCGTCCTCCCCGACCCGCACCTTTACCCGGATGCGCTGATTCTGCCGCGGCGACAGCAAGTGGTAGACGACATCGAAACGCTTCTCCCGCTCCAGATAATCCACCCCGCAAATATCCGTGAGATTGACGAACTGGGTCTGCGGATCGTCGCGCAGGAATGTCAGCACGCTCAAGATAGCCCCGGGCGCGACGACCAGCGTCAGCTCACCATACGCCATCTGGTGCTCGATGAGGCTTTCGCCCAGCGTTTCGACCACGTAGTCGGCCAAATCCTCGGTCGCGAATTCGCGCATCACAATCGTCAACCTCAGCGCTCGATGGTGCCGGTGCGGCGGATTTTCTTTTGCAGCAGAAGCACTCCGTAAAGCAGCGCCTCGGCGGTCGGCGGACAACCGGGAACGTAAATGTCGACCGGCACGATCCGGTCGCAGCCGCGGACCACGGAATAGGAGTAGTGATAATAGCCCCCGCCATTGGCGCAGGAGCCCATGGAGATGACATAACGCGGCTCCGGCATCTGGTCGTAGACCTTGCGCAGCGCGGGCGCCATCTTGTTGGTCAACGTGCCGGCAACGATCATCACATCGGATTGGCGCGGCGAGGCCCGCGGCGCGAAGCCAAATCGTTCGGCGTCGTAGCGCGGCATCGACATCTGCATCATCTCGACGGCGCAGCAGGCGAGACCGAAGGTCATCCACATCAGCGAGCCGGTCCGGGCCCACTGGATGAGATCGTCGGTCGAGGTGACCAGGAAGCCCTTGTCGGCCAGCTCATTGTTGATGTCGGTGACAAACGGGTCATGCGTGGGGGCGACGGCGCCCGCGCTCGCAACCCCGGTCGAGGGCGCGTGCGCCACGAGCGGCCGGAAACCGTCACTCAATCCCATTCCAGGGCCCCTTTCTTCCACTCGTAAATGAAGCCAACCGTCAGCACCCCGAGGAAGACCATCATCGACCAGAAGCCGAACCAGCCGAGGGTCCCGAAGCTCGCGGCCCAGGGAAACAGGAACGCGACCTCCAGGTCGAAGATGATGAAAAGGATCGATACGAGGTAGAATCGCACGTCGAATTTCATTCGCGAATCATCGAAAGCGTCGAAGCCGCACTCGTAGGCGGAGAGCTTTTCGTCGTCAGGCGCCTTGAAGGCGAGCAAAAACGGCGACACCAGAAGCGCCAGACCGATGACGAGGGCGACACCGACGAAGATGACGATCGGCAGGTAGGATGCAAGCAACTCCGGCATCTCGATATTCCAATCCCTGACGGACAGCTTGAAAATCGCGACGGTCCTGACGACGACCGCCACCGCATGATGCCACCGCGGCACACGGCATCATGCCTCCCGATCGCTGTTCAATGCGGCGAAGAGACCGGGCGCTTCTTCGCATTGCGGCGAGGATTATCGCCTTCCTTCTGTCGAGGCAAGGCTTCTGGACCCGATGGTCGAGGACCGATCGCGATGCAACCGGCGATCAACGCTTGAGGCGTGGAAAGCGCGGGCGTGTGGCCTCTGGTGTTCACGCCCAGGCAGAAGCTAGATTGGCGATCGGGCCGGCGGTCGCGGTGCGCGGCTGGCCGAATGCGAGGTGCGTCGGCAAACTTCTGGCGCAGCAACGACGGAGAGAGCGATGACCCCCGGTGAGACGCCGCAATGGCAGTCGATGCGAAGCGCGCAACGCGATGGCAACCGCATTCTCGTGACGCTTCGGGCGAGCGAACAAGGCCCGGCGGAAGTCGACACGGTGCGCTGGACGACGCCCCGCAACGCCTCGGAAAAATGCTGGATCGCTACGGATTGCGATCCCCAGTTCCCGGTCACCTATCAGGACGACGAACTCTTGGCCTGGATGCCGATGCCGGCGCCGCCGTCTGGAAAAACCGCAAGCGATCCCGCTGTCGACTGGCCGGAGCCGGCCCTCGAAAGCGATTTTCAGGAGGAGGCCGGATCGGGGATTTGAGCGCCGAGGCGGCGCGAACCGCTGCGGCGAGCATAATGCCGATTTCCCATCAGGGGATTCGGCATCGATCTCGATTGTTCTGAATAAAAATGGCGCGAGTGACGGGACTCGAACCCGCGACCTCCGGCGTGACAGGCCGGCACTCTAACCGACTGAGCTACACCCGCGCTCGGCCGCTCGATGCGGCTTGTGAGGCGGTCGTTTACGGGCATCCCCCTATGCTGTCAAGCAGAACCGGGCAAAGTTTCTCGGGCAGTTCGCAGGAAGTTCGGGACGCTCGCAATACTGGTCATTCCCGCTGTTGCGGCCTCAGGCCACGAACAGGTCAAATCACCCCTTTTATCGGGCTCGTTTGCCTGTTCGCGCACACCGACCTGCTTGCCAGCGAGACCTCGAACGCTTAGACGAAGCGTCGGCGGGCGATTAGCTCAGTTGGTAGAGCGCCTCGTTTACACCGAGGATGTCGGGAGTTCGAGTCTCTCATCGCCCACCATGGTTCCCGACGCGTCAAGACGCAGCCGTCCGATTCGGGCATGGCCCCCACCGCTTCGCCGTCGCGAGCCCCCTGCCCTGCTCCGCCGAGAGATCGAGGATTGAGGCGAAGCCCGATCGTCACGCGATGACGGACTCGCCGCATGACCGGCAGCGCTTTAGTCACATCCCGCGATTCCTGAATATCGGACTGGTCCGTCAACCGCACACGACGGCCCGAACGCATTTCGGCCGGGCGCTGACGCCCGGCCGACATTTGAGACATCTCGAGATGTAATTGTTAGCGGTTGTTGACGGCGTCCTTGAGACCCTTGCCGGCCGCGAATTTCGGCACGTTGCGCGCCGGGATGTCGACCTCGGCGCCAGTCGACGGGTTGCGCCCCTTCGATGCGGCGCGGTGGGACACGGAAAACGTCCCGAAGCCGACCAGACGAATATCATCGCCTTTGGCCATCGTCCCCTGAATAGCTTCGAAGACAGCGTCCACTGCGGAGCTAGCCTGCTGTTTAGACAGTTCAGACTTTTCCGCGACAGCAGAAACGAGCTCATTTTTGTTCATTAGGATACCCTCCTGATTCTTTGGCAATAACGACTCCGTGAGCACGGTGCGCGACCTTCGCGGATCGAAACGCCTTCGGCAACGGCAAGATGCCCGATTTCGCGGGCTTTGCAAAAAAAATGCCGCCAAAATTGGCGGCATTTTCAACAAATCTTAACGGTGCGCCTAGTGGGCAACAGCCGTGGCGCCGTCCTCGACGTCGGCGCGGCCCGTCATGGGCTCGTCGACCTCCGACCATTCGACCGGCGTCAACTCCCTGACGAGCGCGTGCTTCAGCACCTCGCCCATCCGCGCAACCGGCACGATCTCGAGCTGATTCTTGACGTTGTCCGGGATCTCCGCGAGGTCTTTGGCGTTCTCCTCCGGTATCAAGACCTTCTTGATGCCGCCGCGCAGCGCCGCCAACAGCTTCTCCTTCAGGCCGCCGATCGGCAACACCCTGCCGCGCAGGGTGATTTCGCCGGTCATGGCGATATCCCTGCGAACCGGTATGCCGGTCATCACTGAGACGATCGCGGTCGCCATCGCCGTGCCAGCCGACGGGCCATCCTTCGGCGTAGCGCCTTCCGGCACGTGGACGTGGATGTCGCGCTTTTCGAACAAGGGCGGCTTGATGCCGTAATCCAGCGCCCGCGAGCGGACATAGGAGGCGGCTGCGGAGATCGATTCCTTCATCACCTCCTTGAGGTTGCCGGTCACGGTCATCTTGCCCTTGCCGGGCATCATCACGCCCTCAATCGTCAGCAATTCGCCACCGACCTCCGTCCAGGCAAGCCCCGTGACCACACCGACCTGATCCTCGAGCTCGGCTTCGCCGTAACGATACCGCGGCACGCCGAGGAAGTCGCCGATGTTGGCCGCGGTGACCTCCACCTTGGTGGCTTCGCCCTTGAGAATCTGCGTCACGGCCTTGCGGGCAAGCGTCATCAGCTCGCGCTCGAAATTACGAACGCCGGCCTCACGGGTGTAGCGCCTGGCGATCTCGTGCAGGGCGTCCGCGCTGACGGAGAATTCCTCCTCCTTCAACGCGTGATCGCGAATCGCCTTCGGCAACAGGTGCCGCCGGGCGATCTCGACCTTCTCGTCCTCGGTATAACCGGCGATCCGGATGACCTCCATGCGATCCAGCAGGGGACCGGGAATATTCATCGTGTTCGCCGTGGTCACGAACATCGTCGAGGACAGGTCATATTCCACCTCGAGATAGTGATCCATGAAGGTCGAGTTCTGCTCCGGATCGAGCACCTCCAGAAGCGCCGACGACGGATCGCCGCGGAAATCGGTGCCCATCTTGTCGATTTCGTCGAAGAGGAACAGCGGATTGGTCTTCTTGGCCTTCTTCATCGACTGGATAACCTTGCCGGGCATCGAGCCGATGTAGGTGCGCCGATGACCGCGAATCTCGGCCTCGTCGCGCACGCCGCCGAGCGCCATGCGCACATATTCGCGCCCAGTCGCCTTGGCGATGGACTTGGCGAGCGAGGTCTTGCCGACGCCCGGAGGGCCGACGAGACAAAGGATCGGTCCCTTCAGCTTCGACTGCCGGCTTTGCACAGCGAGATACTCGACGATCCGCTCCTTGACCTTTTCGAGCCCGTAATGATCGCCGTCGAGGATTTCCTCGGCCTTCTTCAGGTCGATCTTGGCCCGCGACTTGATGCCCCACGGAAGACCGAGCAGCCAGTCGAGATAATTGCGCACGACGGTCGACTCGGCAGACATCGGCGACATCTGCTTGAGCTTCTTCATCTCGGCGTTGGCTTTTTCGCGCGCCTCCTTGGAGAGCTTGGTCTTCTTGATCCGCTCCTCCAGTTCGGCCATCTCGTCGCGGCCTTCCTCGCCGTCGCCGAGCTCCTTCTGGATCGCCTTCATCTGCTCGTTAAGGTAATATTCGCGCTGGGTCTTCTCCATCTGGCGCTTGACGCGCGAGCGGATGCGTTTTTCGACCTGCAGCACCGAAATTTCCGATTCCATGAAACCGAGCGCTTTTTCCAGCCGCTCGCGCACGCTGACCAGGGTCAGCATGTCCTGCTTTTCGGAAATCTTGATCGCCAGATGCGACGCCACCGTATCGGCGAGCTTCGAGTAGTCCTCGATCTGGCCGGCCGCTCCGACGACCTCGGGCGAGATTTTCTTGTTCAGTTTGACGTAGTTCTCGAACTCCGACACGACCGAACGCGCCAGCGCCTCGATCTCGACGGGGTCCTCCTCGGCCTCCTCAATGATGCGCGCGGAGGCCTCGTGCCACTCGGTGCGGGGAGTGAAGGTGTCGATGTGCGCGCGGCCGATGCCCTCGACGAGAACCTTGACCGTCCCGTCCGGCAGCTTCAGCAGCTGCAGGACGTTGGCGACGGTGCCGACGTCATAGATTGCGTCGGGCGCCGGATCTTCGTCGCTGGCATTCTTCTGCGTCGCAAGCAGGATCTGCTTGTCGGCGCCCATCACCTCTTCAAGCGCCTTGATCGATTTTTCCCGACCGACGAACAGCGGAACGATCATGTGCGGGAACACGACGATATCGCGCAACGGCAGGACCGGATACAGCAAAGCCTCTCCGGCTCCTTGGCGTTCTGGCGTCTGGGTCATGAGATTCCTTTCCACGGCATATGCCGTCTACGGCCGTCCGCTTCGAGCCTTGTTCAAGCACTCGGTGCCGACGCCTTCATCGATCGTCAATGTGGGCGTCAATGTCCGGCAATTCAAGCGATTCGGACTGCAACCGAGCCGCAATGCGGTTGCCCGACATTCCCGCCCGATAACAAAAAGCCCGCCCCGGCGGGAAGCCGGGACGGGCTCTGATGCCGTCCGTCAATTCCCCGAAAATCGAGACTGTTACGCGCTGACGTTTTCCTTCTCGCCGTTACGCTCGGCGTAGATATAGAGCGGACGCGCGTTGCCATCGATCACGTCCTCGGAGATCACGACCTCCTGCACGCCTTCCAGCGTCGGCAGATCGAACATCGTGTCGAGCAGCATTGCCTCCATGATCGAGCGCAGTCCGCGCGCGCCGGTCTTGCGCTCGATCGCCTTGCGGGCAATCGCCTTCAGCGCGTCCTCATGGAACGACAGCTCGACGTTCTCCATCTCGAACAAGCGTTGGTACTGCTTGACCAGAGCGTTCTTCGGCTGTTCCAGAATCTGGACGAGGGCAACCTCATCGAGGTCCTCCAGCGTGGCCAGAACCGGCAGACGGCCGACGAATTCCGGGATCAGACCGAATTTCAGCAGATCCGCGGGCTCCACCTGGCGGAACACGTCGCCGGTGCGCCGCTCGTCCGGCGCGGCGACATTCGCGGCAAAGCCGATGGAGGTCTTGCGGCCGCGATCGGAGATGATCTTGTCGAGGCCGGCAAAGGCGCCACCGCAGATGAACAGAATGTTCGCCGTATCGACCTGCAGGAATTCCTGCTGAGGATGCTTGCGTCCGCCCTGCGGCGGCACGGAAGCCACCGTGCCCTCCATGATCTTCAACAGCGCCTGCTGCACGCCCTCGCCCGACACATCGCGGGTGATCGAGGGGTTGTCGGACTTGCGGCTGATCTTGTCGATCTCGTCGATATAGACGATGCCGCGCTGCGCCCGCTCGACATTATAGTCGGCCGACTGCAGCAGCTTCAGGATGATGTTCTCGACATCCTCACCGACATAACCGGCTTCGGTCAGCGTCGTTGCGTCCGCCATCGTGAACGGCACGTCGATGATGCGGGCCAGAGTCTGGGCCAGCAACGTCTTGCCGCAGCCGGTCGGACCGATCAGCAGGATGTTCGACTTGGCCAGCTCGACGTCGTTGTTCTTGGCCGCGTGGGCCAGGCGCTTGTAGTGGTTATGCACCGCGACCGACAGGACCTTCTTGGCGAAAGCCTGACCGATGACGTAGTCGTCCAGGACCGCAATGATCTCCTGAGGAGTCGGCACGCCCTCGCGGGACTTCACCATGGAGGATTTGTTTTCCTCCCGGATGATGTCCATGCACAATTCGACGCATTCGTCGCAAATGAATACCGTCGGCCCGGCGATCAGCTTACGGACTTCGTGCTGGCTCTTTCCGCAGAAAGAGCAATAGAGCGTGTTCTTGGAATCGCCGCCGCTCGTTTTGCTCATTCGTCTTTCCTTCCGATCCGGTCCCCTCCAGGGATCCGTTTCTTGATATCTCCGCCGAGCGTAAACCCAATAAGGCCTGTCGGCAAAGCGACTTCGGCCCTCACGGGTCGCGGAAGAGGCGTCCTACGCACCTATGCACATCATCCGACATAACGTCGATTGCTTGAGCAGCGCTTAACGCGGCGCCTCCCACTATCGACCGCCGACTGTGGCCGCGACGTGGCAAATGCTATGCGCTACTTAGTTACATCGGCTTCAAGCGAGGCCCGCGACGAATACACCGTGTCGATCAGGCCGAATTCCTTGGCTTCTTCTGCCGTCATGAAATGGTCACGGTCGAGGGTGCGGTCAATGGTCTCGTAGTCCTGGCCGGTATGCTCTACGTAGACCTCGTTGAGCCGGCGCTTCAGCTTGATGATGTCCTGCGCATGACGCTCGATGTCGGAGGCCTGCCCGGAGAAGCCGCCTGAGGGCTGATGCACCATGATGCGCGCGTTTGGCGTCGCGAACCGCATATCTTTCTGACCGGCGCAAAGCAGCAACGAGCCCATCGAGGCCGCCTGGCCGATACACAGAGTCGAGACCGCGGGCCGGATGAACTGCATGGTGTCGTAGATCGCCATGCCGCTGGTGACGACGCCGCCCGGCGAGTTAATGTAGAGCGCGATCTCCTTTTTCGGGTTCTCGGCCTCGAGGAACAGCAGCTGGGCGCAAACCAGCGTCGCCATCGAATCCTCGATCGGACCGGTGATGAAGATCACCCGCTCCTTGAGGAGACGCGAGAAGATGTCATAGGCGCGCTCGCCGCGATTGGTCTGCTCAACCACCATCGGGACGAGATTCATCGCGGTTTCCAAGGGGTGCTTCATCAGTCGTCGTCTCGCTGCTTGTTCGGGTGGAGCGGTGCCGGACGGCTCCGCCTGTGAGAATCGATGCTCGTTTCTGACGCCGTAGATAGGGCTTGGCAAAGGGCCTATGCAAGCCATCCGCCGACGGCATTGTCGCAGTTCGGTCCGCCGACGCCACGGATATGACCGAATTCCGTTTCGCCACTGCCGTTGCCGGCGTCAGCCGCGGTCTCCGCCGGCGCTATCAATGTCGCCGCCGCTGGGGGGAATTGGCCGCCCGGTCGCGTCGGTGGAGCCGTAGTCCGAGCCGCTTGTTTCGCGCGTCGCCCGCGTCGCCTCGCTCGGCGTGGCGGCCTCGTCGATCACGCGGCTCTGCGGCACCGTCGGTTCCTCGCCTGCGAGGCGAACGGGCGGTGCCTTGCCACCCCGATCCTCGCCGAACCAGACGGTCATATGCGGGAACGGGATTTCAATACCGCGTTCGTCGGCAAGGCGCTTCACGATCTCGCGATAGGCGCGGCCGACGCCCCATTGGGTGCTGGGCTTGGTCATGACACGGGCACGCACGACGACAGCTGAATCCCCCAATTCCTGCACGCCCCACATGTCGAGATCACTGATCAGGTTGGGACCGACCGAACTTTCCTTCAGCTCCTCGAAGGCGTCGTGCATCATCTGTTTAACGTCCTCGACATTCTCCCGATACGCGACCCCGATATCCGCGACGTAATAGGCGAAGTCCTTGGAGTAGTTGGCGACCTGATCGACCGAAGAGAATGGGATCAGATACCAGGTCCCATCGACGGACCTGAGCCCGACCGAGCGCACGGTCAGTTGTTCGACGACGCCGGAGACGCCGTTGAGCTCGACGATATCGCCCTCGTTCATCGCATTCTGGATCTGGATGAAGGCACCGGTGATGATGTCCTGAACGAACTTCTGGGCACCAAAACCGATCGCCAGCCCGACGACGCCGGCACCGGCGAGAAGCGGCGCGATATCAATGCCGACCTGCGACAGGACCAGCATCGACACGATCACCACCATGGTGATGGTGAAGGCGTTGCGAAACAGCGACAGGAGGGTGCGTTCGCGTGCCGTCGGAACGGTGCCGAAATTCGGGTTCATCCGATATTCGATCCAGGACGAGATGCCGATATAGATCGCCACGCCAACGGCAAGGATCACACCAGCGCCGATGAGGCTGCCGACGAAGCGTTGGCCTGCCAGTCGACCAAATTCATCGGAGAAGCTGAACAGATTCCACGCTTGCAGGATCGCGCCGAGCACGACGAGCATCACCAGGACTCGAAAGACGGTGAGCATTTTCGGAATGAATGAGTTCACCCGTCTTTCCAGAAGCGGAATCCGCTCTTTCCAGTCATCGGGGATCGGAACGCCTTTGGCGATCCACCGGGACAGAATCGAGACGACGAGACCACCCAAGGCCATCGCCGCGATTGACTTGAGTATCGAGACGACGACGAAGGTCAAGCCGATCTCGGGACTCTGCAGCCACACCGCGAACAGCGTCAGCACGAACCCGATTGCGAGCGCCCACCAGATCTGGCCGACAAACGCATTGAAGCGGGCGCCAAGGCTCTTGTCGCCGTGTTGCCTGGCGCGCTTCAGACGCTCGCGTACGACGCCGCGGTTCTTCAGAATGAGCCAGACTGCCAGAATCAGCGACAGCACCACGCCGATAAGGCGCGTCGCGTCGGCCGCCGCAGCCCCGGAAGACCGCTGCATGATCGGGGCTACGAAGAGGAAGGTGTAGCCCAGGATCGAGATCAGCCGCGAAATCCAGAAATACCAATAACTTGCCTGACGGTCCGAGAACGGGGTCAGGCGAAGCCTGGGATAGGTCGGCGCGACGAAGGTCCCGAGGGTGACCTTGATCATCTCGATCAGCAAGAAGCCGTTGAGGAACAAAGCCTGATTGATGCCGGGCCGACCGCCGAAGAAAATCGTCGCGGCCACATAGCCGCCCGCCCAGCTGACAATGATCGACGCAGCGTCGACGAGGGCCGAAACGACCAGCAGCATCAGCTTGCGCAGCGGGCCTGAATGCTCGGCGCGTTCGGCCATTCGGCGGAAAATTGGTGCCTTTACAAGCCGACTTGCGGCCAGCACCAGGAACACCACGATGGCGACGAGCGCGACCGGCAGTATCGTCGCAAGGACGTTCGGCAGGTCGATGCTGCCGACGCCGGCCAGCATATCGAGCGCGGAGGCGGTATTCGTTCGCAGCGTTTCCCAAGTTTCCGACAGGCCGCCGATCAGTGCGCGCGTGGAGTCGGCGATCTCGCCGGGCAGCGTCCGCACAACCTCCGCGCCCGTTGGGACGATGGCGGCATCCCCACCGTCCTCTCCCTCGCCTCCCGGCGCCTTGTAGGCGGCGGCTTTCAGCGATTCGACGAGTTTGGCACGGGTCTCGCCATTCTCCAGGATCTTGATCAGATCATCGAGATTGGCGGTATCGCCGCCCTGCCCGCCAGTATCGTTGGCGGCTGACGAGGTGCTCGGAAGGCCGGGAATCTGGGCCGCGCTCGTTCCCGCCCAAACGAGAATGCCGATGAACAATGCGATGATGCCGGTCGTCGTAAATCGCTGCATGCCGGATATAGCCTAAGTCCTTTGGCGCGAGCCGCCACCTTCCAATCTCGGCGCCGGTCTATCACCCGTGGCTTTGACGAGACTGAGGCCCGCAGCCGGCAGCGCGACGCAAAAAGGGGCCGACTTTCGCCGGCCCCCGTGACATTTCGCCTCACCACACGGGGCGCATCAGGAGGCGAGAGCCGCTTCCTTGTCGTCTTCGTCCTCGGCCATCAGCTCTTCCTTGCTGACCGTCTTGTCGGTGACGTCGACCTCGGAGAGGAGATGATCGACGACCTTCTCCTCATAGAGCGGCGCCCTGAGGCTCGCCACGGCGTCCGGAGTTTTCTGGAAGTACTCGTAGACCTCCTTCTCCTGCCCGGGATAGCGACGGACTTGCTCGAACATCGCGCGTTGCAGTTCCTCGTCGGTGATCTGCACGCCGGCCTTTTCGCCGATCTCCGAGAGAACCAGGCCAAGCCGGACGCGACGTTCGGCCAAGCGACGATACTCGGCCTTGGCGTCCTCCTCGGTCGTGTCCTCGTCCTCGAAGCTCTTGCCGTTCTGCTTCAGCTCGTTTTCGACCTGGGTCCAGATATTGGTGAACTCGGCTTCGACGAGCTTCTCCGGCAGGGCGAAATCATAGGTTTCGTCGAGAGCATCGAGCAGCTGGCGCTTGACCTTCTGGCGTGTGGCCAGGCCGTACTGGCTTTCGATCTGCTCGCGCACGACCGTCCGCAGGCGCTCGAGCGATTCGACCCCCAACTTCTTGGCCATATCGTCGTCGATCGCCGTCTCGACCGGCGCCGAGACTTCCTTGACGGTCACGTCGAAGGTGGCAGCCTTGCCCGCGAGATGAGCCGCGCCGTAATCCTCGGGGAAAGTCAACTCGACGGTCTTCGCGTCGCCCGCCTTGAGGCCGACAAGCTGCTCCTCGAAACCGGGAATGAACTGGTTGGAGCCGAGCACCAGATTGGAATCGGTGGCCGCGCCGCCATCAAACGCTTCGCCGTCGATCTTGCCGACGAAGTCCATGGTGACGCGATCGCCGTCCTTGGCCTTGCCCTTTTTGGGCTCGTAGGTTCGGGCATTCTCCGCGATCCGCTTGACCTGCTCGTCGATCTCCTCGTCGGAAACCTCGACGATCGGTCGCTCGATCTTGATGCCCGTGGTCTCCTTGAGCTCGATTGCCGGGAGCGTCTCGTAGGCGAGCGTGAACTTGAAGTCCGACTCGCCGCGAAGAACCTTCTCAGCCTCGCCCTCGTCCTCGGTCATCCCGATCTCGGGCTGCATGGCGGAGCGCTCGTTACGCTCGGCAATGACCGTGCGAGGCGTGTCCGTGAGGATCTGGTTGACGATCTCGGCCATCATCGACTTGCCGTACATCTTGCGAAGATGTGCGACGGGAACCTTGCCCGGCCGGAAACCCTTCAGCCGCACCTGGTCCTTGGCCTCATAGAGCCGTGTCTGGAGGCGCGCTTCAAGATCCGAGGCGGGCACGACGATCTCGATCTCGCGCTTCAGTCCCTCGGCCTTGGTCTCCGTTACCTGCATTCTCGATACCTTCTTGATCTTGCCAGGGCCGACCTGTGCCGACCGAGCCCGTTATGAATTCCGTGAAAGCGCCCGAATGGTGCGGGTGGAGGGACTTGAACCCCCATGCCTCTCGGCGCTTGGACCTAAACCAAGTGCGTCTGCCAATTCCGCCACACCCGCATGGTGCGCCGAACAATGGGCGACGCGAGGCGCGCGCCTCTATATCACCGGCATTCCGGCCACGAAAGGGCAAATTTGGCCTGAATTCGCCGCGCTGCACTTGCGGGACGAAGGCGGGGCTGGTCGACGCCGATCGCGGGCCGACCGCGCCTCAGGCCTCACACGATGCTTAACCACAGCTTAACGCGACGCGCCTGCAGCATGCCCCTCAGATTCAGAACGCATAAACCTATTCGCTAACATGTTGATTTTTCCTATTTTTCACCAATTTTTTGCTGCATTGCACAAATTGCAAGGCTGCCATGCGTTTAGACGTCTGGCAACCTTCGATCCGGCCCCCTAACTTCCTGGTCAACGAGGCGACGCTGACGGATCAGCCGGGCCGCTTCAATCGATTAAAGTTAGACAACCAGGTGAAGACAATGAACATCGTCCGCTCTTACAACAACTGGCGCCGCTACCGCGAGACGGTCAACGAGCTGAGCCGCCTGTCGCAGCGCGAACTGTCCGACCTCGGCATCGCCCGCGGCGACATCAGCAGCATCGCCCGCCGCGCGGTCGGCTAAACGGCCACCCAACCCATTCGATTTCGCGACGGCCCATCCTCCTCCCAGGGCCCGAGCGGATCAAGGTTCACCTATCTTCCTCCCAGAATGGGGTGGACCTTCCCAAGACGCCCGCCGGGTCCTCCCCCCGGCGGGCGCCAAAGAGATCAGAGCTTCGCCGTGGGTTGTTCCTCCCAGACCCCCAAGGCGGAAAAGTGCCCGCGCATCCTCCTCCCAGCGCGGGCATCTCTCGGTCGGCCGTCGGGTCCTCCCCCCGGCGGCCGATGAGAGAAGCAAGAGTTTCGCTGACGGCCCACCTCCTCCCGGGCCGAATGCGGATTGTAGCCTGCGCATCCTCCTCCCAGCGCAGGTACGTTTGAAACCCGTCGGGTCCTCCCCCCGGCGGGTTTCGTCGTTTCTGGGCATGGCGATCCATCCGGCCCTTTCGGGACGGCGCACCGGCTGCTAAATCTTCTCCATGTCGAACAAACCCATTCATGTCGTCGGCGGCGGGCTCGCCGGCTCCGAAGCCGCGTGGCAGATCGCCGAGCGTGGTATCCCGGTTGTGCTCCACGAAATGCGGCCCCTGCGCGGGACCGACGCGCACCAGACCGATTCGCTGGCGGAACTGGTGTGCTCGAACTCGTTTCGCTCGGACGATAGCGAGACCAACGCCGTCGGCGTCCTGCACGCGGAAATGCGGCTGGCGAACTCGCTGATCATGCGCGCGGCTGACGCGCATCAGGTGCCGGCCGGAAGCGCGCTCGCCGTTGACCGCGAAGGGTTCGCGGAAGCCGTCACCGCAACGATCGACGATCATCCGCTGATCCGGATCGAACGCGGCGAGGTCGAAGGCTTGCCGCCCGAAGAATGGGGTCCGAGCATCGTCGCCACCGGTCCGTTGACGGCGCCCGCCCTGGCGGAGTCCATTCGTGCCGCCACGGGATCCGATGCGCTGGCCTTCTTCGATGCGATCGCGCCGATCGTCCATTTCGATTCGATCGACATGGACAAAGCGTGGTTTCAATCGCGCTACGACAAGGTCGGCCCCGGCGGCACCGGCAAGGATTACATCAACTGCCCGCTCGACAAGGAAACCTACGAGCGCTTCGTCGCGGCGCTGGTCGAGGGCGACCGCACCGAGTTCAAGGAGTGGGAGGGCACGCCCTATTTCGACGGCTGTCTGCCGATCGAGGTGATGGCGGAGCGCGGTCCCGAGACACTTCGGCACGGACCGATGAAGCCGATGGGTCTGACCAACGCCCATCAGCCTGACATCAAGGCGTACGCCGTCGTTCAATTGCGCCAGGACAACGCCCTCGGCACGCTCTACAACATCGTCGGTTTCCAGACGAAATTGAAATACGGCGCCCAGGCCGACATCTTCCGGATGATTCCGGGGCTCGAAAACGCCGAGTTTGCCCGACTGGGGGGCCTGCACCGCAATACCTATCTCAACTCGCCGGTACTGCTCGACGCGACGCTGCGCCTCAAGGCATTGCCGCATGTGCGCTTTGCCGGCCAGATCACCGGCTGCGAGGGTTACGTCGAGTCCGCGGCCGTCGGCCTGATGACCGGGCGTTTCGCAGCCGCCGAACGTCTCGGCGAGACATTGAGCCCACCGCCTCAGACCACGGCGATGGGCGCGCTCATCGCTCACATCACCGGCGGACATCTCGCCCATGAGGAAGACGGCGGCAAGCGCTCGTTCCAGCCGATGAACGTCAATTTCGGCCTGTTCCCGCCGCTCGACCCCGGCACGATCCAGAAGCCGGAAGGGCAGAAGCGATTTCGCGGCAAGGAAAAGACAATCGCCAAGAAGAAGGCGATGTCAGCGCGCGCCCTCGCCGACTATGCCGCGTGGCTTGGGCTCGATGCGGTCGCCACCGCCGCCGAGTGAGGTTTCCGGCGCGGCGCCATCAGGCGCTTCTGCCGCTTCCGCCGGCCAGTCGGCGGAGCGGTAGTAGAGCGCCAGGGTCGCCGAGAGGATCGCCCCGGTGTCTCCGGACAGCGACAATTGGCGCAGCGCCATCCGGATCCGACGCCCTCTTGCGCTCGTGACATCGACGACCACCGGCGCCAACCGATCGGGGTCGGTAGCAAAGACGGTTTCGGGCAGAGCGGCGATTGCATCCGCCAGATCGACGCGATCCGCGACGGCACCGATCCGGATCGTGAGAGCCGTGCCCGAGACTGCGAGCGCTATGTCGCCAGGTCGCGCCGGTATCACGCGTCCTCCTCCGCCGTCGTCCTCGGCTGCGGCAACAGCTCTTTCCGACAACGCACGATCGAATCCGGCGAGATCGACGGCGGTCCCGGCGTTGGCGGTAAAGCTGCGAAACTCGCTCAGTTGCGACGGAGCAGCCAAGCCCAACTCCGCGAAGACCATATCAATCTCCGTGCCGGGGCTGCCGCGCTTTGCCTCGGCGTAGTGCGCCGCTGCCTCGGGATCGAGATAAGGCAGGATTCGGTCGAGTTCTCCGGCCTCTTCCAGAGCATAAAGACGCGAGCGCAGCCGGGCCTGTGCATTCGCCGGGCGATCGGCTGCGGGGATTCCGGACCCGACCATTTCGTCGCTCCAGCCGAATTCGGTCACGATCAGGCTGGTCTGGCTTCGCCCTACCGTGCTCGCCGCGCCCCAGGGCCCGAACGACGACAGTGCCAGTAGCACGATCGGAACCGCGGCCATCCAACGGATATCGCCGCGAGCGCGTGGCACGGCCTCCAGCACGATCACGATCACTGCTGCGACCGCGGCCAGGGCCAGATAGTAGCGCTCCAGCGTCACGCCCTCGGCCGCGACCCGCAGCGAGACTGCGTAAAAGAGGAGCGCGAGTGGGACGAGCAAGACGAACGCCCAGATTCGCGCCAGAAGCCGCGTGGGCCACGCCCCGCCTGCGATGAAGGGATCGCTGGCGACCCGCAACGACAGCAGCAGGAACGCAAACAAGCTCACGATCCAGCCGATCTCGTTTTTCGGCACCTCGATCGTAACGAGGATCTTGGCGGCATAGAGATGCAACACGATCGCCGTGGCTAATACCAGCGGCGCCGCCACCCAGTCGATCAGGATGCGCACACCAGAAATCAACCGGTCGTCGCCCGTGACCGGCATTGCGTCATCGAAATCCCGCGGGATGCGCCCAAGAGAAAACAGCGGTCCAACCAGGGCAAAGGCAGTGACATAGATGTGCTCGTAGGCGTCATCCGGCAGTCCGACATCGAGCAGGAACCGGATCATTTCCAGAATTGCGGACAGGCCGAGCACAAAAAGCAGCACCGACAGAAACGCCAGCGTGACTCCGGCGACGGTCCACAGGGTAAAGACCCAGAAGTGGCGCGTGTCGTGGCGTCCGAGATAAGGCGCCAGCGGAACGGCAAGGGTCGCCGCCAGGATCAAGGGCGGCGCGGTGACACCAAGCTCCGGCCCAAACCAGATCACAAGTCCGACGAACGATGCGGTCGCGATCGGGGAGACCAGCCGAATCGATACGGGTGAGCGCCGTGCCTCGGCGAAGATCGCCGCGACGACAGAACTCGCCGCAGCCCCGTAAAGCGCGACGACGAGCCAGACAAAATCGGCCTCGTTCGGCAGATAGACATTCCGAACGGCGAGGTTGGAGATGATTGCGATCGCGACAACCAGCAGCGTTGCAACAGGAAAGCGGATGGCTGCCGAGCCGGCCCCTTCCGCAAGCGATTGTGTCAATCGGCCGAACCGGCTTGGGACGCGTTTCAATCTGCCGATCATGACGATCCCCGTTGCGTCCGGTCGGCCGTTTCCCCACTCTCACGGAGCGGACAGCCGTCTCACCCGATCAAATACGCATGGTCCGCCAGCAGAGGAAGGTCTTTCTCAGCGGCCCGATCTCGACGGGTTTATCGAGCGTCGCAATCCCTGTCTGCTCGATCCGGTCGAGGTATGAGGCCGCCAGTGCCGCCGGCAGGAACGAGGGACGAAGCGCCCGCGGGATGTGCGTCAGGTCTCGCCGCCAGGCGCGATCGTGTTCACGGCCGAAGGCGACCATTGCGGCCAGGGCGCGGCACGATGGCTCGTCCTCGCCCCTGACGAGATCGTCGACCGTACATCCGGCCGCCGCCAGCAGATCGGCCGGAAAATAAACCTGTCCCCGCGCACGATGCATTGGCAGCGACCGCAGGACGCCCACAACCATCTGAGCGACGCCGGCATGGCCAGCGGCCTCGGTGAAATTCTCTGCCTGATCCCGTGACAGGATCATCGCCGCCAGCATGATCAGCGTCGACGCGGTTTCCCCCGCATAGGCCTCGAACGCCTCGCGCGATGGCATCGGATCGTCATAGAGATCGAAAATCCGGGCCTCGAGCAGGCGATCGAAGGCGGACCGGGGCAATTGGTAGCGTTCGATCGTCTCCGACAGGGCCGCCGCGACCGGGTGTGCGGCTGCACCCTCGCCGACTCCCGACAAAACATCTCGCCACCATTGCAGCCGAATCTCGCCCGGCATTGGCTGGCTGACCTTATTGCGAATCCCTGCGGTCTCGACATCGAAAGCATAGAGCGCCGCGAGGTCCGGTCGCCTGTCCGCCGGAGCAAAGGCCAGCGAGATCGCCCGGTCGCGATCCTCCGCCTCGACCAGACGGACGCATTCCTTTGCGTTTTCGTTCATGGCGTCAGTCGACCGCGACAAGCGCCGCGGCTACCGGGCGGCTCTCGGCCAGCATGACATTGAAGGTCCGCACTGCAGCGCCGGTCGACATCGGATCGCAGGAAATCCCGGCCTTCCTCATCCGGTCGGCCAGCGCTGGCGGCAGCCGACGGATCTCACTGCCGGTTCCGAATAGGAGAAAGCGGATATCGTCCGCTTCTTCGAAGACCTTGGCCAGCCGATCCCCGGCGAATGGCGCGTCGACCGTCGCATCCCAACCGTAAATTCCGGACGGTAGGCACAGGATCGAGCCGCGATGCGACATGTCGGCAAACCGAAACCCACCGTTGCCGTAGGCCTCGATCGGCGCCCGCCCAGGAAAGTGCGCTGCGCGGATTTCGATGCCCTTCGCCATCCCCCGGTCAGCTTTCGCGCGGTGCCGGGATACCCGTCCGCGCGGCTGCGTTCTCTTCGCGATCGGCCTGGAAGTCCGCAGGACGCAGCTTGAACAGGATGAGAATCGGACCCGCCACGAAGATCGACGAATAGGTGCCGATAATCACGCCGAACAGCATCGCCAGAACGAAGGAGCGGATGACCTCCCCACCGAAGATCGCCAGCGCGGCGAGCGCCAGCAAGGTGGTCAATGCCGTGAGAGTGGTGCGCGACAATGTATCGTTGATCGATTTGTCGAAAAGCTCGATCAGCGACAGCTTCTTGTAGCGACGCAAATTCTCGCGCACGCGATCGTAGACCACCACGGTGTCGTTCAGCGAATAGCCGACGATGGTCAGGATCGCCGCGATACTCGACAGGTTGAACTCGATCTGGGTGACGACCAAAAAGCCGATGGTCATGATGACGTCGTGCAGGGTCGCGACGATCGCGCCGATCGCGAACTGCCACTCGAACCGAATCCAGACATAAACCAGGATAGCCAACATCGCGAAAAGCACCGCGATCGTGCCGGCCAGGGCGAGCTCGCCCGAGACCGTCGGCCCGACCACCTCCACTCGCCGGAAGTCATAATCGGCCGAGAGCGCGTCGCGCACCTCGTTGACCGTCGTCTGCTGAGCGGCGTCGCCGCTTTGTCCCTCGACACTGAGCGAGCCGATCCGGATCAGCGCCTCTTTGGGCGAGCCGAACTCCTGAACCGAGACGTCGCCGATCGGTCTGGCGGTCAAGGCCGAGCGGATACCGCCGATATCGGCCGCTTCGCCTTTTGCCTGCACCTCGATCAGGGTTCCGCCGGTGAAATCGATGCCGTAATTCATGCTGAGGGTCGCAAAGCCGACCAGCGCGGCGATCGAAGCCGCGAGGCTGGCCGCGAAGGTCCATTTGCGGATCGCCATGAACGGGATTTTCGTCACATCCGGAACCAGATGGAGGAAGCCCTTCGGAAGCTCCTTCGGCCGCTTGCGGCGAACCCATTCGGCCATCAGCCAGCGGGTCAGGGTAAAGGCCGTGAACACGGTCGTAACGATACCGAAGGCAAGCGTCACGGCGAAGCCGCGGACCGGGCCGGAGCCGAGCGAGAACAGCACGACCGCGGCGATCAACGTGGTGATGTTGGCATCGATGATCGTCGCCAGCGCCTTCTTGAAGCCGACGTCGATCGCCTGCACCACGGATCGTCCGCCGCGTCGTTCCTCACGGATGCGTTCGTAGATCAGCACGTTCGAATCGACCGCCATGCCGACGGTGAGCACGATGCCCGCAATGCCCGGCAGGGTCAGGGTCGAACCGAAGACCGACAAAAGCGCGACGATCATGACGATGTTGGCGACGAGCGCGATGTTGGCGATGATGCCCAGGAACCCGTAGGCCGCCAACATAAAGGCGACGACGAGAATCGATCCGATGATGCCGGCGATTTCGCCCGCGGCGATCGAATCGGCTCCGAGGCCCGGTCCGACCGTCCGCTCCTCGATGATATTGAGCGTCGCCGGCAGCGCACCGGCGCGCAGCAGAACCGCGAGGTCGTTGGCGCTGTCGACGGTGAAATTGCCGCTGATCTGCGCCTGACCGCCAAGGATCGGCTCGCGGATATTCGGCGCCGACAGCACTTCGTCGTCGAGCACGATAGCGAAGGGCCGCCCGACATTCTGCTGGGTCACCGCGCCAAAGCGCTGCGCACCCTGCGTATCGAAGCGGATGTTGACAACGGCTTCATTGGTCTGGCTGTCGAAGCCGGCTTGCGCGTCGGTGAGGTTCTCGCCGGAGACCATCACCTGGCGCTGGACCAGGATCGGTTGGGGCGGCTGGTCGTTGGTGTAACGCAGTTCGGATCCGGCGGGCGGGCGAGCCCCCCTGGCGACCTCGTCAGCCGAGGCCGTCTCGTCGACCAAACGGAAGGTGAGCTTGGCGGTCTGGTTGAGCAACGCTTTCAGCCGCTGCGGATCCTGCAAGCCGGGAACCTGCACCATGATCCGGTCATCGCCCTGGCGTTGAATCAGCGGTTCAGTCGTGCCGAGTTCGTCGACCCGGCGGCGCACGACCTCAATCGACTGAGCGACGGCGGTCGATATCCGGTAGGCAATTCCCTGGTCGGTCAGCGACAGGGTCAGGACGCCGGGTTGGGGTTCGGCGATCGCCACTTCCGTGACCGTACCGCCGCTCAGCAATCCGCTCGAAAGCGGCTGGACCAGCGGCTGTAAAGCCTCGCGTGCGGCATCGGCCTGCGCGGGATCGCGTAGCCGCACCGTCACCGTCGTGCCGGAATCGCTGAGACCCGAATAGCCGACGCGCTCGGTGCGCAATATCTGGCGCGCGTCGTCGCGCAACGTCTGTAGGCGCTCCCCGGTCAGCGACGGACCGTCGATCTCGAGCAGAATGTAGGACCCGCCCTGCAGATCGAGCCCGAGCGTGATCTTGTTGTCAGGCACGAAGGACGGCATTTCGTCGAGCGCCTGGGTCGAGAACAGGTTCGGGGCAGCGTAGACGACCCCGAGGGCGACCGTCAGCCAGATTAGGATCGTTTTCCAGCGCGAGAAATAGAGCATATGGGTCCCGAAAGGGTCGACGGTCGCTCCAAAGGAGGCGCAATCCGTATTAAGCGTTCGATCGACGCAGCCGGCGACACGGGTGTTTCGTGTCGCGGACGATTTTAAGGCAGTGGCCTCGTTTGCTCAAGCAAAGCGGCTATTTGGTGTTCGCCGCAGCCGGCTCGCCCTTGACGCGCACCTCGGCGACCATCGCCTGTACCACCCGCACGCGCACCTGCTCGGAAATCTGTACCTCGAGTTCGCCGTTATCCAGCACCTTGGTCACCTTGGCGACGATGCCGCCGCCGGTCACGACCGTATCGCCGCGGCGGATGTTGCTGAGCATTTCCTGACGCTTTTTCATCGTCGTGCGCTGCGGCCGAATGATCAGGAAATACATGATCGCGAAAACCGCGACGAACGGCAGCACACTGATCAGGATATCGCTTCCGCCACCAGTGGGCAAAGCCGTCTGGGCGAAAGCCTCGGACACAAACATCAGGAACCTCTCAGGAAATGGGGGGCACAGGGCCTTTACGATCAGCGCGGAATATACGATCGGTCGCCTCGAATGCAACAAGCCGGCACCAGACCGAGCCGACAGCCACGAAAGAGACGAGTTTTCCTGATGGATTCCGCTGAGTTCACCCGCTTGATGCAGACCATGGATCGGATCGCGCAAGGTCTCGAACGGCTTGCGCCGCCGCCGGCTCCTACGCCGGATTTCACTGCCGCCGATTGCTTCGTCTTCGAACCGCCAGCCGCCCTCGCGCCGGTGCGGATAGTGAATCGCGTTCCCATTGAACTGCTCAGGGGCATCGACCGCTCGCGCGACATTCTCCTGGAAAACACCGAGCGCTTCGCCCGCGGACTTCCGGCCAACAACGCGCTTTTGTGGGGGGCGCGCGGCATGGGCAAGTCGTCCTTGGTCAAGGCCGCGCATGCCGCGGTGAACGCCGCGCTTCCCGCCGAAACGCCCCATCTCAAGCTGATCGAGATCCACCGCGAGGATATCGATCATTTGCCGCAGCTAATGAGTCTGGTACGCGAAGTGCCCTGCCCGTTCCTTCTCTACTGCGACGATCTCTCCTTCGACATGGGCGACAGCGCCTATAAATCGCTGAAGGCGGCGCTGGAGGGCGGCGTCGAGGGCCGGCCACCCAATGTGCTGTTCTACGCGACATCGAACCGTCGCCACCTTCTGCCCCGCGACATGATCGAAAACGAGCGGTCAACCGCGATCAATCCCGGTGAAGCGGTCGAGGAGAAAGTCTCGCTATCGGATCGATTCGGCCTCTGGCTGGGCTTCCATCGCTGCAGCCAGGACGAGTATCTGGCGATGATCGACGGTTATCTGGCCGCGCATGACATTGCCGCCGATCCCGAAATGGTTCGCCGCGAAGCCCTCGAATGGGCGACAACCCGCGGTAGCCGATCGGGGCGCGTCGCTTACCAGTTCGTGCAGGATCTGGCCGGACGACTGGGGCGCCCGCTCACCGGCCTAAACGGCGCGTGAGATGGAAACTTCACCAAACTGTCAGAACCAAAGTTGTTGTCGTTAACCGCTACAAAAGGTCTCCACCCGTAGAATGAAGTTAAAGCCAATTCGTCCGGCTTGCTTTATTTAAGGATTGCTGACCAATGGAAAGCGCAAGTTCGATACAGCTAGCCGTTTTGGACGATGATCCGATTTTTCTGGAGTATATTTCCGCCATGCTGGGTCATGACGGAGATATGGAAATCACCCAGACGTCCGATGGTCCGCAACTGTTGCGTGCCCTCAAGGGGGATCCAATCGATTGTGTCCTTGTCGACTATAATCTCGGCACCGAGAACGGGCTGAATATCGCGGAGACGATACGGGCGACGATTCCCAATGCCCCGCCGATCGTGATGTTGACGGGTGGCGGAAGCGAGCGAACAGCGGTCAAGGCGTTTCGCAGTGGATTCAGCGACTATGTTTCAAAACGCGACCTGAACAAGCACGAATTGGTGACGGCGATCCGCTCGGCGGTCGGCACACGCAAAAAGGCGCAGTCGGAAACCATCGAAGCCGATCTCATCAAAAAGCGCCTGCAGTTCGACAACGTCACCGGCCTGTACGGCGCGCAATTCATGCAGGAGCGCTTGGGCGAATTCACCGGCAGAGGCACGCCTTCCGCCTTCGGCGTCGTTCTCATCAAGCTTCGCAACCTGGCGCAGATCCGGGCCAGCTTGGGACATATCGCCGGCGATCGGCTGCTGCACAACTTTGCCAAACGGCTCAATCTGGCCACCCACGCGGGCGACCTCTGCGGATCGCTCGGTGATGACAGTTTTCTCTATCTGATCGACCGCGACGTCAACGCGCGAGCGATTTCCGAGTGCTGCCGTCGATTGGCACAAGAGCTTACACTGGAGGTCAATCTGGATCGTAGCGTCGTCCAGATCATTCCAGCCATCGGCGCGGCGATGTCTCCCGCCGATGGGGCCGATCCGGTCGCTCTCATCCAGGCTGCGCAGCAGGCGCTCGATACAGCCGCTGCGAATGGGAAGCCATTTGGTATCGCGTTTGCAGAGGCAACGGGATCGCTGGAGGCCTCCAGCCAGCCGGATGCATCCCCATCCCCCTGAGCGCGATCGTGCCGAGCCCTCACTGATCAACGAACGGGACGAGCGACGCGCGGAACGCCGCCAGCGGGTCTTCAACGGGGAACGATGTATCTCCGGCAAGGCGACGCGGTCATCGACTGCACTGTTCGCAATCTCTCCGCTTCGGGCGCCCTATTGCGGGTCGACATCTATTTCGCGGCGCCCGACCGATTCGACCTCCTCGTTGTCGGATCCGGCAGCAAACGTGCCGTCGAAACGAAATGGCAGAGCGGAAACGATATCGGCGTCCAATTCCTGGAGGGCTCGGAATGAACCCTTCGAATGTTCCGGCGACATCGATGGAAGCCAGAATGGCGGCGCTGAAGGGGCGGTTCATTGAGGATACGCTCCTTCAGACTTCCGAACTGGAAAGATTGGCCGGTCGCCTGGCCGAACCTGGAGACAAGGCAGAGGTTCGCCAAGAGATCGGGCAAATCGCCCATCGCATGGCGGGCAGAGCTGGCATCTTCGACTTCAGTGCCCTGACGCCGCGAGCCAGCGAACTGGAGCATTTTGTTCTTTCTCACCGCAGCGATGCGGATCTTAGGGACCTCGCTGAAACAATCGTCCCCGAAATAAGACGCGTGATTCTTGGCGATGAAGCCGGATGCCACGTACCCGAAGGGCCAAGCGATGGCCCGAGATCCGACGGTTCTTGAGGTATTCGGCTGATGCTCTTGGATAGTAAACTCATCGACGTGGCGCGGCTCGACGAGCAGGATCAGGACCGCGGCGGAATGTCCTCCCAGGGTGCGGCCATTCGGAAATGCATCAGGTTCTTCGAGGAGGATGCCCGTACCGAGCAATGCGCATCGATGATCTCGGGCTTGGGCTATCGACCGGTCGACGGACGTGGTGATCAGACCGAAGACGCGTGCGTCGCGGTTCTCATCAACACGCAGGTCGATCCCGACTTGACCTTGGCACGCAAGCAATCGGCCAGGCACCGTGTCATCCTGCTCGCTGACGAGACCAGCTTCGAATTCAAGCTGGCGGCGGCACGCGCCGGCGTCGAAGCCATCTTGTCGACGCCTCTCGACACCGTCGAGCTAGGCGCCTGGCTCGACGACTACGATACTGGCGAGGCCGAGCCTCTTTCCATCCTAATCGTCGACGACGACGAAATCGCCGCCGAAGCTTTCGCCTTCGCCTTGGAAGCGGCCGATATGCGTGCGCGGATCTTGACGGACCCGAGCCGCGTACTGGAAGAAATCAGCAGCAACACGCCCGATCTCATACTTCTCGACATGCACATGCCCGTCGCGGACGGGATGGAGGTCGCGCAAATCATTCGCCAATCGCGCCGCAACCTGTCGCTTCCGATCATCTTCCTGTCCGCCGAGCAGGATGTCGAGCGCCAGCGCCAGGCGCGCAAACTTGGCGGCGACGATTTCATCAACAAATCCGTCGGCTTCGATCACCTTGCATCGCTCGTGCGGATGCGCGCCGAACGGGCTGTCGCCCTGCGCCAGATCGGCGAGCGAGACAGTCTCACCGGACTCTTGAACCATGCGCGGTTCAAAGATCGCGTCGCGGTGGAGTTGGAGCGCTGTCGGCGTACCGGTTCGCAGTTCAGCGTCTGTCTGCTCGACATCGATCATTTCAAGCAAGTCAACGACACGAAAGGCCATCAGGTGGGCGATCGTGTCATCCAGACGCTGTCTCACTCGCTGGTCGGCGGGCTCCGCCATATCGACGTCGTCGCGCGCTATGGAGGCGAGGAGTTTGGCGTGATCCTGCTGGACACGCCGATCGAACCCTCGAATGCCGTGATGAACAGAATTCGCGAGCATTTTGCGGACATCCCGATGCGCGGTCCAGACGAACCGTTCCACGTCACCTTCAGTGCGGGAGTGGCCGGCGCCGATGCCGGCAAGAGCGCCGATGAATTGATCGCGGCCGCCGACGCCGCCCTCTACGAGGCCAAACGCTCGGGCCGCAACAGGGTCGTCTCCGCCAAGAGCTAGAGGCGGGATGACAAAGGGTGAGAACCGATCCCCCCACATCTCGCGGTATCTTATTGGAATCAATGCCATTCATCATCGACATCTGAGATGATTCTGCACGGACAAGCCTAACCGGGCCTCCTGTCTGTCCGCTATCAGGTCAAATGGGCCCGGCCGTTCAGCAAGGCCACGATACCAACCTTCAGTGACGCGTCGGTGCGGCAGACAATTGGCCGCACAAGGCTCCGCTATGACCGGAACGGTTTGAGCGCACAGGTCCCTGGCCGCGCGATATCAAACCATATGAAACGGAAAAGGCCCGGCCGCGCGCCGAAACGCAGGACCGGGCCGTCGAACGCCTGGAGGTCGGCGCTTATTGCAGAAACTTCGTAGGATCGACCGGCGCGGAGTTCTTGCGCACTTCGAAATGCAGAACCGGAACGTCCGTGTCACCGCTCATGCCGGATTTGGCGACTTCCTGGCCACGCTTCACCTTGGCGCCCCGCTCGACGGAGATCGAGTCGGCATGGCCATAGACGGTCACGAGGCCGTCGTCGTGTTTCACAAGAACGGTGTTACCGAATTCCTTGAGGCCGTCGCCGGCATAGATCACCACACCGTTCTCGGCCGCCTTGACTGGAGTGCCGCGCGGCACGGAAATGTTGAGGCCATCGTTGCGTCGCGACCCCACCTTTTCACCGAAACGACTGATCACCCGACCCTGGACCGGCCAGCGAAACTGACTGATGCCGGTCGCATCGGGCGCGATGGCCGCGACCGTGGATTCGACTTCCTGGCTGACGGTGGTCACTGGCTGCGGTTGCTTCGAGGCGGTCTCGGCAGACGGGCGGGCAGCCTTCTCGGCTGTCGCCGGCGGCGTATAGGGCTCGGGCGCGGCGCTCTCGGTCCGCGGCTTGGCGACCTCCTTCGTTGGCGCAGCTGCTTTGGCTTCCACGCTGGCGACCTTCGTCGCAGCGACATTTGCACCGGGGACGGTGAGCGTCTGACCGATGCGAATCGTGCTGTCGTCGAGACCGTTCGCACGCTTGATGTCGGAAACCGAAGCGCCGGTGCGCCGTGCGATCGACAACAGCGTGTCACCACTTTCGACCGTCACTTTCGCACCGCTCTCGGAGTGCCGTGGCGCGGGCTGGGCGATTCGCGCCGCCTGGTCTCCCAATGTCGATGCTGGCGTGCCCCGTGTCGTCGGCTGGGACGCAGAGGGCGCCACGGCGGCGGGAGTGGAGGCTTGGTAGGCGGGAGTGGAGGCCTGATAGGCGGGCGGCGGTGGCGGCGGCAGCGTGTTGCGCTGCACAGAAGCGGTGGGTGCGCGGCTGGACGACGGCGCATATCCCGATGAGCGGCTGATACCGGCGGTATTCATCCGATCGACATCACCCGGATAGGGCTGGCTGACAGCCGCCGTGCGGGTGGGCATCTGCGGGACGGCTCCAGTGTAGAAGCCGTCATCGAAGCGCGCCACATCGGAGCTACATCCAGCGGCAAACCCCACCAGGGCGACCACCGCAACGGAGCGAGCCATCGGGAGTCGCAGAGATTTCAGCACATTGATTCGCATCGTCGTCCCTTGAGCACGCGGGATTACTCTCGAGACCATTGAAGCGCGTTAATATTACTGCCGGGTTAAATCACCGGGCGGCCGACGTTATTTCTTGTGGAGCAGCCCCAGCGAGCGGCTTGAAAGTAACGGCCCAGCTACAGCATCTCGGCCGTGCCGAACACCAGCGGCTGGTAGCGGACCGGACCGAGATCCTCGCGCTCGAAGCGGCTGCCCACCTTGCGCAGGCGCACCAGCGCCTGTTCTCCACCTCCCTCGCCGAGCGCGCAGATCAGCACCCCGTGCGGACGGATTTGGTCGAGAAACAGGCGCGGCACGGTCGGAAAGGCAGCGTGAACAATCGCCCGATCGAAGGGTGCCCCGGCGGCGAAGCCGTCGCTGCCGTCTTCGAGAAACAGGGAGATGTTGCTCACACCGACCAGTTTCAAGCGCCGGCTCGCCGCTTCCACCAGCCGCCTGTAGCGATCGAACGAGGTGACATGGGCGCAAAGACGCGCTATCAGCGCAGTGACGTAGCCGCTGCCGGTTCCGATCTCTAGGACCCGATGGTCCGCCTCGATCTCCAGCGCCGACACCAGCCGGACCGCGAAAAGCGCGCCGGGCATGGTCTCCCCGCAATCGAGCGGCGCCGACCGATCTTCATAAGCATTGTCGATGCCGTCAGGCAGGAAGAAACGCCGGGGCACCGTTTCGATCGCCTCGTGCAGCTTGGGATCGGCAATCCGCCGGGTGCGCAGGCTCAGGAGAAATGCCGCGAGGTCCTCGCGGTCCCGGCCCTCCGACCTCACCGAAACAAGTCTCCGAGACCCTCGCGCAGCGCGTGGGCGGTGAGATCGAGATGGAGCGGCGTCACCGAGATTTTTCCGGCAGACAAAGCCGCGATATCGGAACTCTCGACTTCCTCCCCCGCCTGGCGCCCGAAGGTCAGCCAGAAATACGGAAAGCCGCGGCCGTCACGACGCTCTTCCATGCCGAGGGAATAGTCGAGCTTGCCCTGGCGGGTGACCTCCACCCCGCGGACCGCATCGGCCGGCACCGCCGGAAAGTTGACGTTGACGAGATGGCCGGGTGGAATCTGATACTCCGCAAGCAAATCGAGGACAGCCGGGGCGTGCTGCTCGGCCGTCTCCCATAATGTCTCACGGTCGCCGCCACGGGTGAATTGCTGACTCAGCGCCACCGACTTCAGCCCGAGCATCGTGCCTTCCATGGCCCCGGCCACGGTACCGGAATACGTGACGTCGTCGCAAATGTTCTGGCCGGCATTGACCCCTGACAACACCATGTCCGGCGGAGAATCCATCAGCCGCTTGACCGCCATGATGACGCAGTCGGTCGGTGTGCCGGAGAGGGCGAACCGCTTTTCTGAAATCTTGCGCAAACGCAGCGGTGAGGAAAGCGTCAGCGAGTGCGACAGGCCGCTCTGGTCGGTCTCGGGCGCAACGACCCAGACATCGTCACTCATCGTCCGGGCGATCCGCTCCAGGACCTGGAGGCCCTCGGCGTGAATGCCATCGTCATTGGTGAGCAGGAGTCGCATCAGGCCGGCCTCTCGATCCGTTCGATTCCACCCATATACGGTCGGATCACCTCGGGCACGGTGATGCTTCCGTCGGCGTTCTGATAATTTTCCATCACGGCGATCAACGCGCGCCCGAGAGCCACGCCGGAGCCGTTCAGCGTGTGGACGAAGCGCGGCGATTTTTCGCCGTCCGTACGGTAGCGCGTTCCCATGCGCCGCGCCTGGAAATCGCCGCAGACCGAGCAGCTGGAAATTTCCCGATAGGCGCCCTGCCCCGGCAGCCAGACCTCGATATCGTAGGTCTTGCGCGCCGAGAATCCCATGTCGCCCGCGCACAGCGTGACGACGCGGTATGACAGGCCGAGGCGCTTCAGCACTTCCTCGGCCGAAGCCGTCATACGCTCGTGCTCGTCGACGGAGGTCTCGGCAGCTGTGATCGATACCAACTCGACCTTGTAGAACTGGTGCTGGCGCAACATGCCGCGCGTGTCGCGGCCGGCCGAGCCCGCTTCAGAGCGGAAGCATGGCGTCAGCGCCGTCACCCGCGTCGGCAGGTCGGCCGCGTCGATAATCTGTTCCCGCACGAGATTGGTCAGCGGCACCTCGGCGGTCGGGATCAGCCAGCTCCCGGCGGTCGTGTGGAAGAGGTCTTCGGAAAATTTCGGCAGCTGGCCAGTACCGAACAGCGCCTCGTCACGCACCAGCAGCGGCGTTGCCACCTCCTCGTAGCCGTGCTCGCCGGTATGGAGATCAAGCATGAATTGCCCGAGCGCCCGTTCTAGACGGGCCAGCCCGCCTCGCAGGATGGTGAAGCGTGCGCCGGAGATCTTCGCCGCCTGTTCAAAATCCATCATGCCCAGCGCTTCGCCGAGTTCGTCATGTTCCTTCGGCTCGAAGCCGAATTCCGGCTTGTCGCCAAACCGACGAATCTCGACATTGGCGCTCTCGTCCAGCCCGACCGGAACATCGTCGGCCGGCAGGTTTGGAATGCGCGCAAGCGCATCATCGAGCGATTGGTCGATACGCCGCTCGGTCTCCTCGCCCTCCTGGATCGCCGCCTTGATCTCGGCGACCTCGCGAATGAGTTCGTCGGCCTTGCCGGAATCGCCTGAGCCCTTGGCTTTGCCAATGGCCTTCGAGGCGTCGTTGCGCCGGCCCTGAAGCTGTTGAAGCCGCGTCAGATGCTCGCGACGGGCCTCGTCGAGCTTGATCAGCTCGGCCGAAGCCGGCGCGGCACCCCGGCGCGCGAGCGCTTCATCCAGTTTTTCCGGATTCTCGCGTATCCATCTGATGTCGAGCATGTAATCCCCGTTCCCGACCGGTAAGCGACGGGACCGGTTCCAAGACGTCGAGGTCGGCCTTACGTCTCGCTCTCACCGAGTTTTTCGGCCCGCTTTTTCTCGATCATCCGCGCCGCAAAGATCGACACCTCGTAGAGAAGGATCGTCGGCAGGGCAAGGCCGATCTGTGACATCGGATCGGGCGGGGTCAAGATCGCGGCGGCGATGAATGCCATCACGATGGCGTATTTGCGCTTCGAGGCGAGACCGTCGGCGGAGGTGATCCCGGCCCTGACCAGCAAGGTTGCAACCACCGGAAGCTGGAACACCAATCCGAACGCGAAGATCAGCGTCATGATCAGTGACAGGTATTCCGACACGCGCGGCAGGAGTTGAATGGCCGCCTGCCCCTCCTCGGTGCCGGACTGCTCCATCGACAGGAAGAACCACATCACCATCGGGGTAAAGAAGTAATAGACCAGCGCCGCGCCAAGCAGGAACAGGAGCGGCGTGGCCACCAGAAACGGCAGGAAAGCGCCCCTTTCCTCGCGATAAAGACCGGGTGCCACGAATTTGTAGATCTGCGCCGCGATCAGCGGGAAGGCGATGAAGAAGCCGCCGAAGGCCGCGATCTTGACCTGGGTAAAAAAGAATTCCTGCGGCGCGGTGTAGATCAGTTCGACCTGGCGGTCGTCGATCCCGGCCCAGATCGTCGCCGTCTGATACGGGACGACGAGGAAATTGAAGATCTGCTTGGCGAAAAAGAAGCAGAAAATGAATGCTACGAGGAATCCGGCGATGCTCCAGATCAACCGCGTTCGCAATTCGATGAGATGGTCGATCAATGGAGCCGAAGAGGCCTCGATATCGCTGTCAGTGCGTGTCACGCGACGTCCTCGGTTGTCTTTTTCGCAGTCGGCTTGGCCTTGGCGGGGATTTTGGCCTTGGCCGCAGGCTTAGCCTTGGCGGCAGGCTTGGCTTTGGTCGCGCGCTTGACCGGGGCAATTTTTGCGTCACCGGAGGTTGCAGCCGGCTTTGCGTCCGAAGCAGGCGTCGCCGAGGAGCCTTCGGTTTTTGCGGTCGCGCCAGCCTTGTCGGGTTTTTCCGCTATCGCCGGAGCCGTCGGGCTTGGAACCTTTGGTTCCGGCGCGCTGGCCGCCGCCTTGAGCGATGACCGAATCTCATCCCCGACCGCCTTCATCGGGTTCATCGCCGCGCGCACGTCCTTGGTCGGATCGAGCTTGCGGATATCGCTCACCGTCGAACGCACGTCATCGAGTTCGGCTTCGCGCAACGCGTCGTCGAACTGCCGGCGAAAATCCCCGGCCATCGAGCGCAATTGTTTGGTCGTGCGCCCGAAGGTGCGCAACATTTTTGGCAGATCCCTAGGGCCGACGACGACCACCAGGACCACGGCGACCATCATCAGTTCGGCCCAACCAATATCAAACATCGCAAGGCCTCGAGAGCGACAACCAGGAAAAATGGCGAGCGGGCACGGACAGGGCCCGGTCGCCAGACGGCAGAACGATCAGACGATCAGTTGACCGTCTTCTTCGTCGCCACTTCGTGCCGTACCACGTCGCCCTCGGTGTGATCGAGTGTCCGGCGCTCCTGCGCCGTCTCTGCCTTTTCGGCGTCCTCGTCCGACATGCCCTTCTTGAAGCTCTTGATGCCCTTGGCGACGTCGCCCATCAACTCGGGAATCTTGCCGCGACCGAACAGGAGCAGCACGACCGCAAGGACGATGAGCCAATGCCAAATGCTGAAGCTACCCATAACAATTCTCCATGGAACGCGTGAGCCGTTCGCTCCCGCCAAGCTAACGATGATCTGGGGTCTTTTCAAACACGATAACGTCTTGCAAATCAACGGAAACAACGACATCGCGTTTACCGTCCGGTACGATTCCGGCGCGCATGCGCGATCGGAGCGGATAATCGAGCCCCTCGATCGCGACAGTCATGAGGTCGACACCGCCGAGGAAACGGCGGGCGACGATACGCCCGAGGACGCCGCTCGGCTGTTCCTCCAGGCGCAAGCCCATGAGGCGCAACGCCACCGTCACCGGCGTACCGTCAGACAAAGGCGAATCCGCGACCGGGCCGAGCGCCGTGACGACACGGCCCCCGCGGACTTCCCCGTCGATGACGTTAAGCTCGGAAAAAAAGCCGGCCGTGAAAAGATCGGCCGGGCGGCTATAGAGTTCCGCGGCGGTCCCCACCTGGACGAGCCGACCGTCGCGCAGGAGCGCGATTCGGTCGCCCATCCGCATCGCCTCCTCGGCGTCGTGCGTCACGATGATCGCCGTCGCGCGGCTTTCGCGCAGGATCTGCAGCGTATCGGTCCGCACGACATCCTTGAGACGGCTGTCGAGGCCGGAAAATGGCTCGTCCATCAACAGGACCGTCGGGCGCGGGCTCAGCGCCCTGGCCAACGCCACCCGCTGCTGCTCGCCGCCCGACAGGGTGTGCGGATATTGGCGGGCGACGTCGGCAAGCCCGACCCGCTCGAGCGCCACCATCGCCTCCTTCTTCGCCGCCGCACCCGAAAGCGCCGTCAGGCCGAAGCGGACATTCTCGGCGATACTCATGTGCGGGAACAGAGCAAAATCCTGAAACATCAGGCCGATACCGCGTTTTTCCGGCGGCACGAACGCGTCGGGACCGGCAATCTCCTGGCCATTGAGCATCAGGCGGCCGGCGCTCTGGCGCTCAATTCCCGCAGCGATTCGCAGCATCGTCGTCTTGCCTGAGCCGGAGGGCCCGAGCAGGCAGAGAATTTCGCCAGGCTCGGCCGCCAGGTTGATCCCCGACAGGATCGTGGTCGACCCAACGGTGTGGACGATGTCTTCGAAGGCAAGACGCGCGGCGAAGCTGACGCCGGCACTGGTGCGTCCGGAGCCCTTTGTCGATGGAGCGGTGGCTGTGCTCTGGTGGTCCTGCACGCTTCGGCCTGTCCGTCGGTTCGTCCAGCGAAGCCTTGAGGCCCGCTAATTCGCGACCTCGGTAACCGGTCGCCACTGGAACGGCAACCGCGTTCGACGGTCTACCCGACACGCTTGCGACGTCTACCGCCCAGATCCAGATGAAATAGGATCGACGCGATCCGATTTCCTATGCGTGACCGATTTTCTTTCGCAGGAAAAAGGTTCGGGCTGACAACCGCAGCCTCTTCCAGTGGTTCCGCGTCAGACGGAAGCCCCCACCAATTCGTCGTATTCGGCTCGCAATGCCGGCATATCGCCGCCCGTCCCGCGAGCCGAAATGGCCGATTCCGCCTCAACGGCCCGCCGCTGGGCGTCGCCGGACAACGGCCGCGCCGCGGCTGCGACTTTTCGCATTTCGTCGAAATCGCCATTGCAGTGCAGGACCACGTCGCAGCCGGCTTCGAGCGCCCTGCGGCTGAGGTCGGTGAGATCGCCCGCGAGCGCCTTCATCGAGATGTCATCGCTCATCAACAGGCCGTCGAACCCGATTTCCTCGCGGATAACGCTTTCGATGACCGTAGACGACAAGGTCGCCGGATGCACCGGATCGATGGCGCTGTAGAGAATGTGCGCGGTCATCGCCGCCGGCAGCCTTCGAAGCGCGTGGAATGGGGCGAAGTCGGTGCGTGACAGCTCACCGCGCGTGTTGGCGACCACCGGCAGCGCGAGATGGCTGTCGGCATTGCCGCGGCCATGGCCGGGAATATGTTTCATCACCGGCAACAGGCCACCGGCGAGAAGGCCGTCCGCGGCGGCCCCGCCAAGCGTCGCCACCGCTTCCGGGTTCGTCGCATAGGCGCGGTCGCCGATCACCGAGTGCGCATCCGCCGTCGGCACGTCGACGCATGGAATGCAATCGGCATTGATGCCGTAGGCCATCAGATCATCGGCAAGCAGACGGCCTTGCAGCCAGGCGGCACGTTGCCCGGCCTCCGGATCGGACGCATAAACCTCTCCGATCGTGGCCGCCGGCGGATATTGTGGCGCGAGCGGCGGCTTCAAACGCTGAATCCGCCCGCCCTCCTGATCGATGAAGATCGGCGTTGTCGCTCGGCCGCCAAGCTCGATCAGTTCCGCGACCAGATCCTCAAGCTGGGATGCCTCCGTGACGTTTCGCGCAAAGAGGATAAACCCCCACGGACTCTCGTCGGCGAAGAACCTGCGCTCGTCTGCGCTCAGTCGAGGCGCCGCCGGGGCTGCGATCCAGGCCTTCGATCCGCTCATCCGTATCTCCGATGCAAGAGCGGACGGCGCGGCTGTGCGGCCGGTCCGTCCTTCGATATGGTCATGGGTAAAAGCGGCCGGGCTGGACGCCCCGCCGACAAGCGTGACAGCGCTGGCGCTCAGCGCGCCACGAAGCAGCTGCCGCCGGCCGATTTCAACTCGGTGCATAGCGTCGACGCCTCGGACTTCGAGCCGGTCGCGATCCGCACGCGATAGTAGGTCCCCTTACCGGGGATGTCCGCCGACTGGATCACGAGATCACGCTGGCCGATGACCTCGGCATAGCGCTGCCCGAGCGTCTGCGACGTCTGCTTGGCGGCGGATTCGCTTGGCTGCGACGAGATCTGGACGAAATAGCCGTCGGCGCCCGGGGTCTGGGCTGCGGGGGCCGGCGTCGTCGCGGGAGCGGCTGCGATCGATCCCACCGTTTCAAGCGCGCTCGTCTCCACGGCGGCAACGGCCGTCGAGCCCCCCGCGTACGACATCGGTTCCGGTGTCGTTACCGCGGCAACCCTGACCGGGGCGGCATTGTCGCTTCCCGGTCGTATGGCCGGCACGGGCACGCCCGACGACGGCTGAACGAGGACGCTGGCGTTCGCCTCGGCCGGAACCACCGAGCGGGATGACGCCTCGATCAGCGCTGCTCCATTGCCGCGCATATCGTCCATGGAGGTCTCGGGAACCGTATTCGCCATGACGAGCGTTCCATCCGGTCGAACCGTCATGGTGCGCACGCGGCGGGGCGTCAGCACCGCGATCGGCGAGCCGTCATTCGCCGCATCGGCGATGCGCTCCGGCTCCGCGGCGCGCGCGCTGCTGATCGGGTTCAGATCGACGCCTGGAAGATCGACCGGCTCCTCGGCGGCCGTGACGAGGGTCTGTTGCGCCGGGACGATGTCGGCGTCGGCGCTTTGCACGCGTTCGTAGACCGCCTTGTTCTGGTTCGGGATTGCCCGGCCACCAGGATCCTTCGGAGCCACTTTGACCGGGTCGGTATCAGCCCGCACGATCAACAGATCGCCGGAGCCAACGACAACATCGCCTGAAACCCAATAGGCCGCCGCGGCACCAACGACGGCGATCGCCACAACGCTGGCGGCGAGTCCGGGCATCCGGGGCGAAAAGCGTGTTCGGCTGGCCGCAGCCGGGGCGAATGCTGCTGAAATCGTATCGGCGGCGGCAGATCCGCCTCTCATCTTGGCGGCGGGCACCTTGGCGACGGGAGCATCCTCACCTGCCTTCGAATGCCGGACCGGCGCAGTTGCATGGCCTTGGGGCGCGCCAGCATCCGCGTCCGCCCCGTCGACGGGGGCAGGCGTCGCCGGAACCGGCCGAGGCGCCGGATTCATTGCGGCGAGTTCGCTGGCGATCAATTCATCGAAATCGTCGAAGGGCTTGTCGGCGACGTCCGACGACGGCGACGTATCGTGCCGCGCCGGTGCAAAGGCTTCACTGTGCTGCAAAGCGATTCCGCGAGGATTGACCGGCGCCGAAAGGCCGCGCAACGCAACCTCCAGGTCGCTGGCCGGTCTCGCCTCGATCGGCTGCATGGAGAAACCGCCAGCGCTGGCTTCCACACGCCGATTCGCCACCTGTGGCGCGATTACTTGCGGATTGGAGATAGCGGCAGCGGATCGGACGGAGTGCTGCATCGATTCGCGCGCGTCCTCCTCCAGAAATGATGCATTCAATTCCGCATCGAGCGCGCCGACCATGTCATCCACGTCGAGATCGAGCGAATCCGCCGCATCGTCGGCCGGACGGCTCAGCGCCTCGGGCGCGGAGAAGCCACTCTCCCCGCCGACGGACATGCTGTTTCCCCCGCCTTGCAGCGCAGATGCCGATAGGTCCGGCCGGTCGCTGACTGGCTCCGTGCCCCATGGCTCATCGATCAGCCGTGACAGTTCGGCGAAAGGATCATCCTCGATATTGTCGACCTGCTGATCGCTCCAGTGATTGGAACTCGTCGTATCCGCCATCGACATATACCCTGCCCTTCCCCTCATTCCGGAGGCTGCCGGCCCCTGTCATCAACCGCTAGGAGAGGAACTTGACCAAAGCGTGATGAATCAGCGCATTTCTTCCGGTGCGTCGGCACCAATCAAGCCGAGTCCGGTTTCGAGAACAACCGCCACGGCCTTGACCAGCGCCAGTCGCGCTTGAGTTATCATGCCGTCCTCAGAGTTAACAAAGCGTAAGGCCGGAAAGTCCTTGCCGCGATTGTACTGGCTGTGGAAAGCCGAAGCGAGGTCGTAGAGATAAAAGGCCAGACGGTGTGGTTCCTTGGCCTCAGCCGCGGCTTTGACGAGGCGAGGAAACTCGGCGAGCTTGCGAATCAGCGCCAGCTCGCCCTCGTCCGAAAGCCCGGCGAGAACGCCGGCATCGAGCGTCGGGAAATCGGGCAGCGGAAGCCCCACCTCCGCCGCCTGGCGAAAGATCGCCGCCGAGCGGGCGTGGGCATACTGCACGTAGAAGACCGGGTTGTCCTTGGATTGCTCGGTCACCTTCTGGAAGTCGAAGTCGAGCGGCGCGTCGCTCTTTCTGAATAGCATCATGAAACGAACCGGGTCGCGGCCGACCTCCTCGACCACTTCGGCGAGCGTCACGAAATCACCCGAGCGCTTCGACATACGCACCGGCTCCCCGTCGCGGAACAGCTTCACGAGTTGGCACAACACCACGTCGATCTCAGCCGTTCCGCCGGAAATCGCCTTCGCCACCGCTTCGAGGCGCTTGACGTAGCCTCCGTGGTCGGCGCCCAGAATGTAGACCATCTCCTCGAAGCCGCGCTCGAATTTCTCGCGGAAATAGGCGACATCGGCGGCGAAATAGGTGTAGCGGCCGTCGGACTTCACCAGCGGCCGGTCCTGATCGTCACCGACCTCCGTGGAGCGAAGCAAGGTCTGCTCGCGATCCTCCCAATCCTCCGGCGCCTGCCCCTTGGGCGGCGGCAACGTGCCTTGGTAGATGTAGCCCTTGGCCCGCAGATCCTCGATCGCCGAGGCGATCTTTCCGCCCTCGTCGGCGTGCAGCGTCCGCTCGGAAAAGAACTCCTCGTGTTCGATGCCGAGCAGTTTCAGATCGGCCCGGATCATCGCCATCATCGCGTCGATGGCGCGATTGCGGACGAGCGGCAGCCACTCGGCCTCGTCCATCGTCAGCAGGCGGTCCGAGAATTCCGCCTTCAACGCTTCGCCGACCGGCTTGAGATAATCGCCAGGATACAGTCCCGCCGGGATGTCGCCGATCGTCTCGCCCAGAGCCTCGCGGTAACGCAAGAAGGTCGAACGGGCGAGCACGTTCACCTGCTCGCCGGCATCGTTGATGTAGTATTCGCGCGTGACCGCGTCGCCGGCAAAGGCCATGATGTTGGCGATCGTGTCGCCGACCACGGCGCCGCGGCAATGGCCGACATGCATCGGACCGGTCGGGTTGGCGGAGACATATTCGACATTGACCTTGCGGCCGGTCCCCGGCCCCCGGCCGTAATCGCCGCCGGCTTTCAGAATAGCCGCGAGATGCCCGGTCCAAAATCCCGGATGCAGCCTGAGATTGATAAAGCCTGGCCCAGCGACCTCGGCGGTCGCGACGTCCGGATCGCGGGCGAGGCGCGCGGCGATCTCGGTCGCCAGTTCGCGCGGCTTGACGCCGAGCGGCTTGGCCAGGACCATCGCGGCGTTGGTGGCAAGATCGCCATGGCTGGCGTCGCGCGGCGGCTCCACCGTAACCCGCGACAAATCCGGTAAAGCGGTTTCGCGTTCCGACAGAATCGCTTCCACCGCTTTTCTCACCCTATCTTCGAAATCGGCGAAGATGTTCATGCTTGGCCTCGACTGGTTCCGGCGGGCCGACATGGCCGCGCGCCCGGTGACTGCATTCGCGGCCCGGGCGTCTTACCGTCTGCTGTGTAAAGAGGAATGGCCGGCTAACGCAATTGCGGCGTCGCGTCAAACAGGCGCCGATGCGCGCTCAAGGCGTATGTGTCGGTCATCCCGGACAAATAATCCGCGACCCGGCGCGCCCGCTTCTCCTCCGGCAGTCGGTCGGCATCGCGGCTCCACTCACCCGGCATCAGGTCAGGTCGTTCGAACAGACGCGCGAACAGATCCTCGACGATCCCCTCGGCGGTCTGCATGACCCGCATGACGTGATCGTTGCGGTAGACGCGCTGAAACAGAAACTTTCTGGTCTGCTTCACCGCCCGGTCCATCGGCGGCGAAAAGGTGACGAGCGGCCGCTCGGCCGCGCGCACCGCATCGACATCGGCCGGCGCGAGACCCGCAATGCCGGCGAGCGCGGTCCCGATCACGTCCTCGACCATCCGGGTGATATGGCGGCGCAGGATTTCGTGAGCCATTCGGCCATGGTCGAGGCCGGGATAGGCCGCCCGGACATCGTCGAGGATCGATCCCGCCAATTCCAGTTCACCGAGATCGGCGATGTCGATGAGACCGGCCCGTAACCCATCGTCCAGATCGTGGGTATTATAGGCGATGTCGTCGGAGATCGCCGCCGCCTGCGCCTCGAGGCTGGCGAATCCGCCGAGATCGAGCGGAAACAGCACATCGAAATCGGCAATCGGCTTCGGCACTGGCGCTTGCTTGGGAGCATTCGGACCGACCAGCGGACCGTTGTGCTTGACCAGCCCTTCGAGCGTTTCCCATGCAAGGTTCAGCCCGTCGAATTCGGCATAACGGCGTTCGAGCGCCGTAACGATCCTGAGCGACTGGGCGTTGTGGTCGAAGCCGCCATAGGCTCGCATCCGGCGATCAAGTGCCCGCTCACCGGCATGGCCAAAAGGCGTGTGGCCGAAATCGTGGACGAGCGCGATCGCCTCGGTCAAATCCTCATCGAGCCGCAACGCGCGGGCAAAGGCGCGGGCGATCTGCGACACCTCGATCGTATGGGTCAGTCGGGTGCGGAAATGATCGCCTTCATCGGCGACGAAAACCTGAGTCTTGTGGCTCAGCCGGCGAAACGCCGTGGAGTGGACGATTCGGTCGCGGTCCCGCTGGTAAGGTGTGCGGGTGGGGCTTGAGGGCTCGGCGAAGAGCCTGCCGCGGGAGCCTTCCGGCCGCACAGCATAGGCGGCGCGACCCAAGCCACCCATTCCGATCCGCGCGAAATCTGTCTCATCCATGCGGAAACGATCCGTCCCGATTGACCGGCTTCCTCCCGGTCCATACTTAAGTGGCAGTTCTCGAACAAGGAGCGGTGCGGTCCTTTGATCCGCGCCGGACGCCAAGATGAGCCAAACAGCGACCCATACCGTCACCGTTTCCGAGGCCGCGGCCCGACGTATCGCGGCGATCCTCTCGAAGACCGACGATGCCGACTCCCTTCGCATTTCGGTGGAAGGCGGCGGTTGCTCGGGCTTTTCCTACAAATACGACCTCACCAGCGGACACGAAGAGGACGATGTGGTTCTGGAGCGGGACGGCGCGCGCGTTCTGATCGATCAGGTCTCGCTCGCCTATATGGAAGGGGCGGTCGTCGATTTCGTCGACGATCTGATGGGCCAGTCCTTCCAGATCCGCAACCCCAACGCCGTCGCGTCCTGCGGCTGCGGCACCAGCTTCTCGGTCTGACGCCCCAGGATGCTGATCGCTACCTGGAACATCAACGGCGTCAAGGCCCGCCTCGACGCCCTCCTCGCTTGGCTCGACGAGCGTTCGCCGGACATCGCCTGCCTGCAGGAGATCAAGAGCGTCGACGAGAATTTCCCGCGCCAGGCCATCGAGGAGCGCGGCTACCACGTCGAAACCCACGGCCAGAAGGGTTTCAACGGCGTCGCGCTGCTCTCGAAGACGGCGCCGACCGCGGTTGGTCGCGGCCTGCCGGGGGACGACAGCGACGAGCACGCGCGTTACATCGAAGGCGTTTGGCAGACCGACAGCGGCCCGCTCCGGGTGGCCTCGCTCTACCTGCCCAACGGCAACCCGATCGACACGCCAAAATTCGCCTACAAGCTCGCGTGGATGGAGCGGCTGATCGCCCATGCACGGGCCGCGCTGGAGCGCGAGGAGCCGCTGGTGCTCGCCGGCGATTACAATGTCATTGCGCAGCGCGCCGACGCGGCGTTTCCGGACAATTGGCTCGGCGACGCGCTGTTTCAGCCGGAGACCCGCGCCGCCTTCCGGCGCCTAACGAATCTGGGTCTGACAGATGCTCTGCGCGCCTCGAGCGACGCGGCCGGCACCTACACGTTCTGGGATTATCAGGCCGGCGCCTGGCAAAAGAACAACGGCATCCGCATCGACCATCTGCTGCTGTCGCCTGAGGCACAGGAGCGTCTCGTCTCCGTCGGCATCGACAAGCATGTCAGGGCTTGGGAAAAGCCGTCCGATCACGTCCCGGTCATCATCGAACTCGCCGACCAGCCTGGATCGTAAAAGCGCCAGCGATTCTAAGTGGTCGCGCGGGAACGCTCAGTTCTTGGTGCTGACGACGCCCGCGGCGGACGCCATCTGCTGCTCGGCATACGCCAGCGCCGTGCGCCTGTCGGCTTCCGAGGCCAGCGAAAACGTCTCTTCCTGGAGCCCGCGAATCCATTCCTGATCCGGCGGGGATGCCCGCCGCAGCGCGATGGTCAGCATTGCGAGCCCGCGCACCGGCGCGGCGGCAAGCGAGATCTTCTGGCCGTCGAAGAGCAAATAGCCCAGTAGCGCCTGCGCGCCGACATGCCCCTTGTCGGCCGAAAGCTTCAACCAACGCGCCGCCTGACGCGGATTGGCCTTGCCGCCCTCGCCACGAAGGGTCATGCGGCCGAGTTCGAACTGCGCCCTGGCGTCGCCGAAGAACGAGGCGGCGTGAAAATAAAACTGGCGGGCACGCGGCAGATCCACCGCGACCGGGCTGTTGGCAATCCCTCGCCGAAGGTAGTCGGCCAACGCCACGACAGCGCTCGAGACATATGCGGCGTTGGAGAAGCCCCCGTCCTCGTCCTGCTCGCGGACGATCTGCTCGAAAATCTTGTAGGCCTCGTAATCGTTTTCCGGAACGCCGTCGCCCTCGGCATACATCTTGCCGAGTTTCCAGCGCGCGCCCGGATGTCCCTTGTCGGCGGCGAAGCGCAGGGCCTCGAACGCCTCCAGCTTTTCGCCGCGCTTATAGGCCTTGAAGCCGAAGGAGAACAGCTCCAGCGATCCGGCGTCGGGATCGACCTTCGCCGCCGGATCGAGAGCAAGGCTCCGCCCGCCGCCCCCGGCCAGAGCCGTGGCGACAAGCGCAACCGAAAGGATCAGTCTAGACGTCCGCATAGCAGTGTTTTTCCGCGGCTCCGCCGGGATGGGTCACCGCGCCGTGGCGCGCCGTTCCAACCAGCTCCGCATATTTCCAGATGGCACCGGACTGGAAGTCGGTCTCCCGTGGCTGCCAGCCCTCGGCCCGCTGTTTCATATCGTCATCCGACAGGCCGACGTCCAGTGTGCCGTCGACCGCGTCGATGGTGATGATGTCGCCGTCCCGCAGAAGCGCGATCGGACCACAGACGGCCGCTTCCGGCCCGACGTGGCCGACGCAGAAGCCGCGCGTCGCGCCGGAAAACCGCCCATCGGTGATCAACGCGACCTTGTCGCCCATGCCCTGCCCGTACAAGGCCGCCGTCGTCGACAGCATCTCGCGCATACCCGGACCGCCCTTCGGCCCTTCGTAGCGGATGACCAGAACCTCGCCTTCCTTGTAGTCGCGCTTGGAGACGGCCTCGAAAGCGGCCTCTTCGGAATCGAAGCAGCGCGCCGGGCCGGAGAACTTCAGGTTCTTCATGCCGGCGACCTTCACAATCGCGCCATCGGGCGCGAGATTGCCCTTGAGGCCCACGACGCCGCCGGTCACCGTGATCGGCTTGTCGGCCGGGCGCACGACATCCTGATCCGGATTCCAGGCGACTTTCGCCATGTTCTCGGCGATGGTGCGGCCGGTGACTGTCAGGCAATCGCCATGCAGATAGCCGTGCTCGAGCAGCGTCTTCATCAACAGCGGAATACCCCCGGCCTCGAACATGTCCTTGGCGACATAGCGGCCGCCCGGCTTCAGGTCGGCCACATAGGGGGTCTTCTTGAAGATCTCGGCGACGTCGAACAGATCGAATTCGATGCCGCATTCATGCGCGATCGCCGGCAGATGCAGCGCCGCGTTGGTGGAGCCGCCCGAGGCCGCGACCACCGCCGCGGCGTTCTCCAGCGCCTTTCTCGTGACGATATCGCGCGGCCGGATGTTGCGGGCGAGGAGTTCCATGACGATCTCGCCGGAGGCGTAACAGAACTTGTCGCGAATTTCGTAGGGCGCCGGAGCGCCGCAGGAATAGGGCAGCGCCAGGCCGATCGCCTCGGCCACGGTCGCCATGGTGTTGGCGGTGAACTGCGCGCCGCAGGAACCGGCCGACGGACAGGCGACCTGCTCGATTTCGTCGAGGTCGGCGTCGGACATTTCACCGACGGAATGCTTGCCGACCGCCTCGAACATGTCCTGCACCGTCACCTGCTGGCCCCGGAACGTTCCGGGCAGGATCGAGCCGCCATAGATGAAGACGGACGGCACGTTCAGACGCACCATCGCCATCATCATGCCCGGCAGCGACTTGTCGCAACCGGCCAGCCCGACCAGCGCATCATAGGCATGACCGCGCATGGTCAACTCGACGGAATCGGCGATCAGGTCGCGGGAGACCAGCGACGCTTTCATGCCCTGATGGCCCATGGCGATCCCGTCGGTAACGGTGATCGTGCAGAATTCGCGGGGCGTGCCCTTGGCGGACGTGACGCCCTTCTTGACCACTTGCGCCTGGCGCATCAGCGAGATGTTGCAGGGCGCGGCTTCGTTCCAGCACGAGGCGACGCCGACCAGCGGCTGATGGATTTCCTCTTTGGTCAGGCCCATCGCATAAAGATACGAGCGGTGCGGTGCCCGCGACGGACCTTCGGTCACGTGTCGGCTGGGCAGCTTGTTCTTGTTGATTGCGTGCGCGTCCATCGTCCCCTCGTACTCTTTACCCGCCGCGCGACCAGACCCAGGCCACACCCGTTGAGGTGACGGCGTTTTGTGGCGGCAACGGGGCGTTGTGTGTCGCCGGCGACTATAATCGATGCACTCCTGCAATAGTGTTGCCGCGATCCCACAGCGGCGATTTCGCGCAGCGAATAGTGAGCGCCAAACGCCAAAAGGCGCGCCCATCGGACGCGCCTTTCGTCGTTCGCTCTTGCCATGAAGCTCTGTGGAAGGCCCCGCTCCGGCGTCAGAAATTCAGCTTGATCGAAGCATTTCCAGCCAGCACGATGTCGTTACCGACGGTGCCGTTGAAATAGGCGCCGTCGCTGATCGACTGCGCGCCATCGGTCCAGTAGCCGACCAGGCCGCCAACGCGGATCTCGCTCCACTTGTTGGCCTTGAACGAGACGCCACCGGCCACGGTGTAGAGATCGGTGTAGGTCGTCTCGGAGCCAGTCGAAACACCGCGGTCGTAGCCGATGGAGACCGCGCCGGCGATCTCGTCGGTGAAGGCCCGGCCGATGCCGATCGAGGCGGTATAGCCGTCGCGCCAGTTGTAGGGCGAGACGCTCGATCGGGTCACGCCACCGGTGGTGATGGAACTGATAGCCGACTTGTTGGTGCTCCAGTCCGTCCAGCGGAAGGATCCGAGCAACAGCGTGCCTTCGGCGATGCCGGTCTGCGCATTGATGTAGAGGCTCTGTGGGCTCGTGACCTCGTTGAAGCTCGACGTGCCGACAGCCAGCGGCGTGCCGACAGGCGGCGCGACATTCGGAATCACCACCTGCTGGCCGCCGCCACCGATGACATAGGCGTTGCCCGCCGCGGCTACCGTACCGGTGCCGGAAAACGTGTCGTGGGTCACTTCCGAGCGGTAGAGAACCTGGGCGCGCAGCGCGATCTCCGGCTTTTCATAGGCAAGCCCCACCCGATAGCCGAATTCGTAGTCACCGCGCGTATCCACAGTGGTCTGGACCGGGAGGAAAATGGGCAGCGACCCGAGTGACGGCGGAGTGGTTCGGCCCGTCGGGACGGAAGAAGCGCTGCTGCCCTGGAAATTGAAGTCTTCGGCGAACACGCCGCCAAGCAGGCTGAACCGGCCCATGTCGCTGGCGTAGCTGACGCGGCAGGTCATACCAAACTCGTTCGAGTCGAACTCGTTGGCCAGCGTGCGCGATCCAGCCGTAGGCCCGGCAGGAAGCGCGCCGCCGGGCGAGCCCGTGTAGTCCGAATCTGCTGCGAAGGAGATGATGTAGGTACCGGCGCATCCGAAATTTTCGCCGCCGAAACCGACCGCGTAGGTCGGAATGTTGTAAGCTTGGGCGTAGTCACCGAAATCGCCGCTCTGGCCGTTGATCGACTCGAACCCACGCATCGGATTCACATAGATCAGACCGGTCCGCATCGAGAACGGTCCCGATTCATACAGGATATCCGTGTCGGCCGTGCCGCGCTGAAATCCGCCCGCCAGCGCCGTCGTCGTCAACGCCACGCTGGCGATCGATGCGCAGGCCATCAGGTTCCGAAATGTCATCGTGGTCCCCCCCCGTTTCAAGCTCCCGTATGGAAAGAGCTTATGCCCAGGGAGTTGACGCAAACGTAAACGAGAAATTCGTTTGACGTAACGTACCTGCTAACATCCGGACCCAACTTGCGGCTGTCGCGCAACAGGATGACCTGGGGTCAGGCGCGACTTTAGAAATTGGCCTTGACGCGTTGGATTTCCTGTAATTTACGCGATCCACCGCGGACGTGATTCGACCTGGCGCAATGCGCGTTGTTGCTTCGGTCCGCTGGTGGCAAGATTTCCGTCTGCCAGCGTGCCAAAAATGTGACAAGCTTCGTGATCCAAGTGAGCCTGGCTTATATCGAACGCGAGAGCGATTCGCCGTCGCCGGAGCGATAGAACTCCGCCGCGCAGCGGCTACCGCAGCCGCTCCAGTCCGGCGGCAAGCTTTTCGGCTTCGAGCCGATAGGCCTCGCGTTTCTCCCGCTCTTGCTCGACGACCTCTTCAGGCGCATTCGCCACGAATTTCTGGTTCGACAGCTTGCGGTCGATCCGCTCGATCTCCGCCAATGCCTTGGCCTCGGCCTTCTCCAGCCGGCTCCGCTCGGCCGCGATGTCGATCATGCCGGCCAGCGGCAGGGCAAAGGTGGCGCCCCCGGCGATGATCTGGGCGGATTGGTCGGGGGCGCCATCGCTGGTCTCGATCGAGGCAAGCCGGGCCAGTCGTTTCAGCGCCGTGCCGTGCCGGTCGAGCCGCGCGGCCGTCGCCGCGTCGGGCGTGATCGCCAGCAGCGCCGCTTGCGCGCCCGGCGGCACGTTCATTTCGGCGCGAACCGAACGAATCTCGGACACCACGGCGATCAGCCAGTTGATGTCGTCGGCGGCGTCCGGATCGGCGAAATCGAGCGATGGCCAGGCCGCATGACACAGCAGCGACGGCCGCGTCTCCGCCGTCGTCGCCCACAATTCCTCGGTCATGAACGGCATGAAGGGGTGCAACAGCGCGTAGATGCGGTCGAGCACCGATCCCATGACGATCCGGGTTTCGTTCGCCGCCGCCTCGTCACTGCCGCCGAGCGTCGGCTTGGCGAGTTCCACGTACCAGTCGCAGAACAGGTTCCAGACGAAGCGATAGAGCGTTGCCGCCGCGTCGTTGAAGCGATAGGCGCCGATTGCCGCTTCGGTCTCGGCGATGGTGCGGCCAAGTTCGGTGACGATCCAGCGGTTCAGCGGCAGCGTCAGTGGCGCCGGGTTGAGCGCGGCACCGTGGAGCGCCCCGTTCATCTCGGCGAAACGGGTAGCGTTCCAGAGCTTGGTGCCGAAATTGCGGTAGCCGGCGATGCGCTGCGGATCGAGCTTCACGTCACGGCCCTGCGCGGCCATGATCGCCAGCGTAAAGCGCAGCGCGTCGGCGCCATATTCGTCGATCAGATCGAGCGGGTCGACGACGTTGCCCTTTGATTTCGACATCTTGGCGCCGGTCTTGTCGCGGACCAGCGCATGGACATAGACCGTGTGGAACGGTTCCTCGTCCATGAATTCCAGCCCCATCATCATCATCCGGGCGACCCAGAAGAAGATGATGTCGAAGCCGGTGACCAGCACGCTGGTCGGATAGTAGGTGGCAAGCTCCGGCGTCTTCTCCGGCCAGCCCAGCGTCGAGAACGGCCACAGCGCCGACGAGAACCAGGTGTCGAGAACGTCCTCGTCGCGATGCAGGAAGCCGTCGCGGCGGGCCGGATCGGCCGCCATCGCCTTGGCCTCGTCATCGGAGATCGTACCGTTCATAACGTAGTGGGCGAGCGCGGCGGCGACCGCTTCCTCCTCGCTCTTTTCGACGAAAATTTCGCCGTCCGGCCCGTACCAAGCCGGAATCTGGTGGCCCCACCAGAGCTGACGCGAGATGCACCAAGGCTGGATGTTCTCCATCCAGTCGAAATAGGTCTTTTCCCAGTTCTTCGGGACGAATTTGGTGCGACCCTCGCGCACGCTGGCGATCGCCGGCTCGGCCAAGGTCTTGGCGTCGACATACCACTGGTCGGTCAGGAAGGGCTCGATCGGCACCCCGCCACGGTCGCCATGCGGCACCGTATGCGCGTGGTTCTCGACCCGGTCGAGATAGCCTCGCTCCTCCATCATCGTCACAATCATATCGCGCGCGACAAAACGGTCCTTGCCGTCGAGTTCGGTGATCGTGCGGTCGAGATCGTCCGACGGCTCGACGCCATCGAGAAAGTCCGGATTCTCGGCCAGAGTGACCGCCGCGGCGACGGTCAGGATGCTGATCTGCTGCAGATCATGCCGCTTGCCGACCTCGAAATCGTTGAAATCATGGGCAGGCGTCATCTTCACCGCGCCGGTGCCGGCCTCCGGGTCCGGATATTCATCGGCGACGATCGGTACGCGGCGGCCGACCAGCGGCAGGATGACATGCTTGCCGACAAGGTCCTTGTAGCGCGGGTCGTCCGGGTGAACGGCGACGCCGGTATCGCCCAGCATGGTCTCGGGCCGGGTCGTCGCGACCACCAGATAATCGCGCGTCTCGTGTCCCGCAGGCTCGCCGTCGGAGGGTTTCCAAGCGACGCGGTTGCCCTCATCGTCCAGATTGTAGGGGTGCTCGTAGCTCACGCCGTCAGCCAGCGGATAGCGGAAATGCCAGAGGTGGCTCGCCACCTCCTTCTGCTCGACCTCCAGGTCCGAGATCGCCGTCAGCAGCTTCGGGTCCCAGTTGACCAGCCGCTTATCCTTGTAGATCAGCCCTTTACGATAGAGCTCTACGAACACATAGAGAACCGCCTTCGACAGCCCCTCGTCCATGGTGAAACGCTCGCGCGACCAGTCGCAGGAGGCACCAAGCCGGCGCAGCTGCTCGAGGATCGTGCCGCCGGATTCGCCCTTCCATTGCCAGACCCTATCGATGAAGGCGTCGCGGCCCATGTCGCGGCGACCCGGCTCTTTGCGTTCGGCCAATTGCCGCTCGACCACCATCTGCGTGGCGATGCCGGCGTGGTCGAGGCCCGGTTGCCACAAAACATTCTTCCCTCGCATGCGCTCGAAGCGGATCAGGATGTCCTGCAGCGTATCGTTGAGGGCATGCCCCATATGGAGCGAGCCGGTGACGTTCGGCGGCGGTATCACGATCGAATAGGCTTCCGCGCCCTCGGCAGCTCCCGCCCCGGCTCGAAAGGCGTCGGCCTTCTCCCAACGTTCGGCAATGCGTGGCTCGATCGCCGCGGCGTCGTAGGTCTTTTCAATCATCACATGTCCGGTGGCCCCGGCACGGGGCATTGCCCGAGGGCGTTGAAGCGTGCCTTCCGGTTACAGCCTCGCTTTCGCGGCTGTCAACGAAGAGCGGCTCGCGACACTCCCGGGACCCCGGAAAACAGCCTTCGTCGGCGCGATCAGCGGCGGCCGCCGCGCGCGACCCGCTCGATTTCCTCGCGGACCAGCTTCTCGACCAGGCTCGGCAGATTGTCGTCCAGCCACTCCTGCAGCATCGGCCGCAGGATTTCGCCCACCGTCTCGTCGATGGAATCCAGATGTTCCTCGCGAATGACGCGCGCGAGATTGTCGAAGGATGCGGCGACGCGGCTGCCCGTTTCCTGTGAGATCAGTTCGTGGATCGGTGCGCTGGCCGCGTTTCCGTGAAGGCTCGGACCGCTCGCCGAACTTGCCTCCTTGGAACCTGCCGGCAGGTCGAGTGCGGCCGCTTCCGTTGTAGCGGCAGCCGGCGACGACGCGGTCGCAACCTCCACCGCGCCCGATTGCCCTTCCACCTGCGATTCAGCCGCAATCTGGCTGGCGTTCTCGATCAGTTCGGACGCGAACCCCTCCTCGTCGAACTCGCCCACCGCATCTTCGTCATCGTCCAAACCAATCGTCTGGTCGCCATCCGGCAGCGGGTCCACGGTCTCGCCCTCGTCGCCCTCTGCATCGATCGCGTTTGACAGGGCGCCAAGATAATCGTCATCGCCCTCTTCGATCGGCTCCGAAGCTTCAGACGGGACAGCGCCGGCGCGCACCGCCTCGATGCGGCGCTCGGATACGGAGGCCAACGACACCGCGCGCAGCCGCGCGGTCGACAGTGACGAATCCTCGCCGGACTCAACGAGACCATCCTCACCCTGCATCACCTCGGCCGTCTGCCGATCCGGCAAGCTACCCATCTCGGCGACGGGGTCGACCTTCAGCCCCGCGGTCGACTGTTCGGCGCCAGCCTCGCCGGGCTGCTCGGCAAACATGGAATCCACCGGCTTGACGGGCGGCACGATCCCCAGCCGGGGGCGTCCCGGCGCAGTTGTGCCGTCGGCAGCGGGTGTGGCGGCACCGGCGCTCGGTGGCTTGGCCGTCTCGTCTCCAATCGCCCCCGAAGCGACAGACGCGTCGTCGGATTCGGATGGCGTTTCGGCTCTCCAGACCACCGCATCGGCCGCCAGCTCCGCAGCCTTGCCGGCGGCGTTTGCCGGCTCGCCGTGCAAAGGCTCGAGATCGGGCGCTTGTGTCGCGATAACGGTCTCGTCGCCGCTCTCGATGATCCGTCTGATCGAGGCCAGGATTTCGTCCATCGACGGCTCACGGGCCGAAAGGGCATTGCTCATGGGACGCTCCCGCAAATTCCGCGACAAGGGTCGACCCTATCGATCGAATCATGCGCGAAGCCTAAATGGAAAGAGCCCCGGCGTGAATCCCGCGAGCCCTTTTGGGGAAACTATCACCAGCTTCTTGGCCGAGGCTGTCGCGATGGCGGCCTCGGCCGCGACACGTACGCGGAGTGTCTACCGCCCGTCCGGCGTTCTCAGACCGTACCATTGGTCCTGGACCTGCTCGTAATGCTCTTCCGGCTTGTAGGTCTTGCCGGCCAAGCCGAGCCGCTCGGCTGACAGCCGGCCGGTGGCCGAGACCACTGCATAGCCGGCCACCACCTCGTCGCGTTGCGAGCCGACGAGCAAAATCTGCGCCGAAATCACCTCGCCTTGAGCATTGAGGACGTCGAGCGTGGTCCGCTGGCCGACGTTGCGCTCCTCGATGACACCATCCAGGGCCAGGCGAGCGGCCCGCGATTGCGCCTGAAAGCCGGCGACGTTGGCACGGGCGGCCTGCAACTGTGCCCAGGCGCTCGCCACCGCCGTTCTCACCTGATCGCGGGTTCCGTCGACCTCGATCCGACGCTGGCCGAGCACTTCCTTGGACTGGCGGACCTTGGAACTCGCACGACCGCCCTGGTAGATCGGTATCGTCAATTGGGCGCCCACGGTCGCCGACACCTGGTTCTGCGTATTGACGTTCGGACGGCCGAGCGACGTATTGACGCCGGGCAGGTTGCCCCCATGGGTTTCGCTCAGCGCATAGGTATCATCAACACGGCCGGTCAGGCTCAGAGTCGGCAGCAGCGCGCCCTCGGCCGACTTGACCTGAAAGGCCGCCGCGTCGACGACGGCCAGCGTCGCTAAAATCGCCGGATGCTCGCGCTGAGATATGGCGACGGCCGAATCGAGCGACTTCGGAATGTAACCCGCCGGGGTTCTGCCCGGCTTCAGATTCGTTGGGGGATTGCCCACCACATCGAGATAGGTCGCCTCGCTGGAAGCGACCTGCGCCAGCGCGCTGTTGAGCAGCGCCGTCGCGAGGGCCTGCTGGGATTCGGCTTGTGCTACGTCGGTGCGCGTTCCCTCGCCCACCTCAAAGCGCGCCCGCGACGCCCGCACCTGCTCCTGCAGAAATCCGAGATTCTGGCGGCGTAGCGCGGCGATCTGCCGGTCGCGTAGCACGTCCATATAGGCGGTCGCCGCGTCGAACAGGGTATTCTGCTCGGTATTGGCGAGGTTTTCCCGCGAGGCGCGAACTTGCGCCTGCGCCGCGGCGACGTTGTTGGGGGTTTGAAAGCCGTCGAACAGCGTCTGGTTCAACTGGATACCAAAGCCGATTGATTCCGACCGCGCCGTCTGCGACGAAATATCGTCGCCGAAGGTCGTCCGGCTTCGGGTCGCGTTGGCAGAGCCTACACCGCTGACGAACGGCCTGAGTCCAGCCCGCGCCTGTGGAACATTCTCGTCGGTGGCACGCAGTTGCGCCCGCGCCGAATTCAAGCCCTGGCTGTTGGCGTAGGCCTTGGCCAATGCCCCGGTGAGGGTCTCGGCCATGGCGGGAACTGACAAGAACGTACCGGCGACAAGTGCGGCGACAATCCAGATACTACGCAACCCGATGACTCCATACCGCGGATGGGGTCGAGAAAAGCATGCCCGCGAACAATCCCTCGCAGACGTTTCCCGCTACGCCATTCCATACCGACGGTATTTGATCAGTATTGTAACGGTCTGATCAAGTGCGGACCTGAATTTCCAGTGGCTTTATCGTGAAACGAAACATATCTGCCACGACGATGTGATCAGAAGACGAATTCTCTCGCCTTGTCGAATCCGGGCAGCGGCTTCACGCTGCAATTGAAGCCGAAGCGGTCCGAGACGAGGCCGTTCTCGTCTTTGAAATAGAGCCTGGCCGAGGCGGCGTTTCCGACGCCTTCGACGACCACGAGACGCCCCCCTTCGCGCAACTGCTGAAAGAATGTGTCCGGCAAGCGCTCGACGGCCCCCTCGAAGAAGATCACGTCATACGGAGCCTCGGACGGGTAGCCATCCTCCAGCTTTCCCTCGACCACGACGCAGGTGACGTAATCGAGTCGCGCCAAATTGTCGCCCGCGGACGCGGCAAGGTCGGCATCCTCTTCCAGAGCGACCACCGAGCCAGCAAGATGCGACAGGACCGCCGAGGAGTAACCGGAACCACATCCGACATCGAGGACGACGTCGTCGGGCGTGACCGCGGCAAGTTGCAGGAGCTTGGCGAAGGGCGAGGCTTCCATGATGTAGCGGCCGTTGCCGATCGGCAGATCCTCATCGATATAGGCAAGCGGTTTGCGCGAGGCGGGCACGAACTCTTCCCGCGGCACCTGCAGGAACGCCCGCAGAATGTCGTGACGGGTGACGTCCGTGGTGCGGATCTGGTTGTCCACCATCTTCGTGCGGGCGGTCTCGAAATCCATGGTCGAAATCCTCGTGTCTCGCCGCATCGTCGCCTTGCGGCCGCCCCGTTTCCATAGTCGCGGCTCTTGCCGCGCGCAAGGCGGACCGGCCTCTGGGCGATGGCGGCGCGGTTCCGGCTCGGCGCGGGCCAAGGAGCGGCGGTTATCCCGCTCGCGACGCACACTTTCGGCGACCGGCCTCAACGCTCGATGCGGTCGATGAACCACCGGGTGAGCCGAGTCCAGACCTCGTCCTTCTCAGCAAAATCCTCAACCCCATGCTCGAGGTTCGGATTGTCGTTGACCTCGATCAGGAAAATCCCGTCGTCGGTCTCCTTGAGATCGACGCCGTAGAGTCCGTCGCCGATGCAGCGGGCTGCCCGCAGTCCGGCATCCAGCACATGCGGGGGCGTATCGCCGAGCGAGAACGCCCTGAACCCACCCTCCAAGGGTCGCCCGCCATTGTCGTGGTTGATGATCTGCCAATGGCTCTTGGCCATCAGGTACTGGACCGCAAACAAGGGCTCGCCGCCGAGCACCCCGATCCGCCAGTCGAAAGTCGTCGGCATAAATTTCTGGGCGATCAGAAGGTCGCTATCCTCCAGCCAGGCATTCGCCAGCGTCACCAGACCGGCGACGTCGTCGACCTTCTTCACGCCTCGCGAGAACGACCCGTCGGGGATCTTCAGCACCATCGGAAAGCCGAGCTCGTCCGCCGCCCTGGCGAAGTCCTCCTTGCCCCCGATCATCACCGATGACGGGGTGGCGACACCATTCGCCGCCATCAATTCGTTGAGATAGACCTTGTTCGTGCAGCGGATCATCGAGATTGGATCATCGATCACCGGCATGCCCTCCTGCATGGCGCGGCGAGCGAACCGGTAGGTGTGATTGGAAATCGAGGTCGTCTCGCGGATGAACAAGGCATCGAAATTGGCCAGCCGGGGCAGATCCTTGCGACCGATCGGTTCGACATCGACGCCGAGCCGGGCCGCGATGCGCGCCCAGTGCCGCAGCGTATCCACCGAAGACGGCGGCATGTCTTCCTTGGGGTCGTAGAGGGTGGCGAATGCATATTTCGCCGGAGTCTTGGCTTTGGCTGCGCGCCATTGGCGCGCGGTGTACCGCTCCATGGCGACGAGCAGGCGCGCCGTCTCGGCGCTGTCGAGCTTGCCGATCGAGGCAAAACCGATGCGCCGGATTCGCGGGCGTCCTGCTTTGGGCTCCAGATGGACTTCAAGGGCCGGCGCTCGAAACCAGTCGAAGATCAGCTTGGCGAAACGATCAAGGCGGGGGTCGTCAGCGTGGCCGAAATAGATGCGTATCGGGGCAGTCGGTGCTTCGCCCTTGTCGAGTGCCTTCGACAGCACGGCATCGAGCTCGGGCAAGGCGTTTTCATAAAGTTTCTTTTCCGACAGGTCGATCATCGTCTCGACCGAGGGGATGATGCGGTGACCGCGGGCCTCGGCGAGGAGCGAGGCGTAATATCCCCTGCTTTGATAGGCGTAGGACCGCGACAGGTTGATGACCTTGGGCCGTTGCCCCCGGAACAGGCCGGATCGCGCAAGATAGTCGCGGCTGGTCATGACCTTGTGCGGCGTCGCGCCGTTGTCGAGATCGGACGCGCGCCCGACGAGGACGACCCATTGAGACATCGGACGACCTTTTAAGCCTCGCGCCGGGAGAGGAAAACGGCCGCGCGGAGGCCGACCTTGCCGAAACGCGCTATCCGGTCAAATGTTTCGTATGGAATTGGAAGACTCGCGGCGTCGGCGACGGATTCGCCGCGTTCGTCCGCCACCCAGGGATCGTGGATGATGATATGGCGGCCATCGTCGCCATGGGCGAGCACCCAGTGCGGCACCTTCTTGTCGAACATGTGATAGCCAGAAATCAGCACCACGGCGGTCTTGCCCGCGGCGATCGCGGCCCGCAGTTCAACGAGGGTAAACGGGCGAATGGTGACCGAAATCGCATAGGCGTCGGCGCGACGGCGAAAATCTTCCTGGGCAAGCGCCATCACCCGCTGCTTCTCCGCGCTGCGAACCCCTTCCAGGAACAGATCGCCCGGTTCCGAGACATGAATTTCGGCGCCGAGCCCGGCTTCATGCGCCGCCACCGCCAGACCATAGGGCTCGCAGCCGCCGGGCCCCGACATCATGAAGATCGTCGTCGCCTCGCGCCAGAGGCGGATCTCAGCCACCGGCTCCAGCACAAAACCGGGAACATCCCGTGCCAGCGCCATCATCAGGCAGCAGGCGCCGCAGGTGAAATCCGTCGTCTGCTCGTAATAGGGGACACCGGTGTCGATCGCCTGGTCGCCGCGCAGGGTCTTCTCAAAGCGAAGTGCCGGCATGTGGTCGGCATAATAGTCGAGATAGCGTCCGATCGAGCGAAAATGGCGGGAGCGATAGAGCGCGATCGCGGCGGCATTATCCTCGCGAACCTCAAGTCGAAGGGCGATGCGGTCGCGATCGAAGGCCGCGGATTCGGCCGCTTCGAGCAGCTTCCGGCCGGTTCCACGCCCCGACGCATCCGGTGCGATGGCAAGAGAGTAGAGCCGCGCAAGCCCCGTGCCGCGACGCAGCAGGATGGCCGCGTAGCCGACGACCCGGCAGGCTTGAGCATCAAGTCCGCCATCCTCCGCGACCAGCACGATGGCGCTGTCCGCGCTGACGAGATTGCGAAACGAGCGGCGCGAGATGCGATCGACATCGAAAGCAGCCACCTCGATCTCGACCAGCCGATCGATATCATCCGTGCGCGCCGCACGGATGAGCATGTCGGCAGCGTCGGGGATGGCAGGCGCGGAAGGCGCTCGCGAATTGTTCCGAATCATTTTCTGTCTGTCGAGACGCTGGGCCGCGGATTGACTAGGCGTGCGCCCAATCCCGACGGTTGGCAAGCCAAGAGACAAAGGATCTGGTGCCGGTGTGCGATACGACGGCGGCCTGCGCGTGATACGATGGCGCTGGATGGGGGGTCTGTGACATCACGCGCACACCGGAGCCGAAGTATCGCGACCGCTCGGTCAGCATGGCGCTTGGGTCAGATTTCCCGAATGGGCATTTCCGGCCTTGCGGAAATCCAACGGAATCCGTAGGTACGGCGCCGGTGAGGCCTCGTGGCGGAGTGGTTACGCAGAGGACTGCAAATCCTTGTACGGGGGTTCGATTCCCTCCGAGGCCTCCATTCCTCTCCCTGATGTATAACGGACTACTCTCGGCTTTGGCCGACGCGCGCCGACGACAAACCGGTGACGCGTCCTATTCTGCCGGAAAGAAGCGAGGGCCGACGATGCGAATGCCGCTGGCGGTCCGGCGGATTTCCTGCTGCGGTTGCGCCGCCTGGGTGATATCGGGCCGCGGCATGGGAACCGGGATCGAAGCCGTCTCGCCAGGCTGTCTCGGAGCGATCTGAAGCGACGCCATTTCGACCGGCGCCTCGAACTGATCCGAGCCAACCACATCCTGAGCGTAAGCGGGAAGGGTCAGCGAGCCGAAGGTAAGGGCCAAGATCGTCATTCCGGTCTTCGTAAACATGTGCGCCACCTGCAATGTGTTTTCTTTTGGGCACAAGGCCTGGCGCGACATTCTGGTTCCCCGCCTTCACAATTATTATGAATCGAACGGTAACGCGGAGCATCGGTGCGTGGCCGCTCTCCGGCGAGGTTTGCGGATACGACGCTCCTTATAGGGTCGTCGCGACGAATGCTCTATGATGGCTGGTTCGTGGGCGGTTCGCGCGTTGGCTTGCCGGCTCGGCTCGCGTCGCGGGGCGAGCGGGCGCGTCCCCACTTCACCGTTGACCGGCGGCGCCAGCGGCGCACGACGATCAGATCGACCGACAGGACGAGGAGCCCCAACGGGATCATCCAGAAGCCGAGAATCGGCAGGAAACCCAGAAGGCCGCCGGCGACAAGGCCGCTTCCCAGGGCTATCCGCCATCCGCGGTTCGCCGGCAGCGGAAGTCTGCGACCGAATATCTCGATCCCTCGGCCCGCCGGTTTGCGTTCGCCATCCCTTTCGTTGTGCTGCGTCTCTTGATCACTCATCCTGCCGCCATGATTTACCGATAGCCGTTGGCCCGGCCCTTGAAATGGGAATGCGGCCGGCCGGAACAAAGCCGTTTTTGCCATTCGCGCCGCGATCGGGGATTTTTCCTCAACTCGCGGCTTGGCAAGAGTGTCATCGTTTTGCTATAGGCACGCCAACGCGTCTGACGCGTCATTCCCCGATAGCTCAGTTGGTAGAGCGTTCGACTGTTAATCGAATTGTCGCAGGTTCGAGCCCTGCTCGGGGAGCCAGTTTTCAAGAAGGTCGCCGGTGCCGCACCGGCGACCTTCTTTTTTTCGGCGTCGTCTGATCCGCCGGCCCCCCTGCGATTTCGTCGCACCCGCCTCGCCGCAGAGCCATGGAGCGCCAGCTATCTGCCATCGGCAACGATGGGACGCCTGCATGGACGACAACAGCTCGAAAGCCCACAGCGATCCGATCGTCGTCTGGATGCGCGACGATCTGCGCCTCGACGACAATCCGGCGCTCGCCGCGGCGGCCGACACCGGTCGGCCCGTGGTGCCGCTCTATGTGCTCGACGAGACATCGGACGGCATCCGCGCGCTCGGTGGCGCTCACCAATGGTGGCTGCATCACAGCCTGGACGCTTTCGCCCGCAGCCTGCGCGGCAAGGGCTCCCAGCTGACGCTCCGGCGCGGCGCGGCAAAGGGTGAGCTCCTCGACATCATCGCGGCCGTCGGCGCCACAGCGCTTTATTTCAACCGACGTTCCGATCCGGCCGGGCGCGCTGTCGATGACAGGATCGCGGAGGCTTTGGGCGCGGCGTTCGATGTCCGCCGCTTCACCGCCAACATCCTGCACGAGCCGGACGAGGTCCAGACGACCACCGGCGGCTATTACAAGGTCTATACGCCGTTCTGGAAGAAGCTCTCGGCATCCGAGCCACGCGATCCGATCGACGCGCCGGCCGGTTTCAAGCAACCGGAGGATTTTCCGCGATCGGACAATCTCGCCGACTGGGCGCTTCTGCCGACGAAGCCAGACTGGTCGGGGGACATCGCCGAGGCATGGACGCCCGGCGAGAAAGCCGCGCTGGAACGCCTGGAGACGTTCTGCAACGATGATCTCGCCGGCTATCATGAAGCGCGCGACAATCCCTCCGCGGATCGCACATCCGGTCTGTCGCCGCATCTTCGCTGGGGCGAAATCTCGCCCTACCGAATCTGGCACACGGTCCAGACCTATGCGTCACGCCGCCAATCGATCCCGGACGATGCGATCCGCACGTTCAAGAAGGAGTTGGTCTGGCGCGACTTCAATGCCCACCTGCTCCATCACTGCGACAACCTCACCACGACGAACATCAACAAGCGCTTCGATGCGTTCCCGTGGCGACGTTCGGACGCGGATCTACGGGCATGGCAACGGGGCCTGACGGGCTACCCCATCGTCGATGCCGGCATGCGCCAGCTCTGGCAGACGGGGTGGATGCACAACCGGGTGCGGATGATCGTCGGTTCGTTCCTGACCAAGGACCTCTTGCTCGACTGGCGCGACGGCGAGCGCTGGTTCTGGGATACGCTGGTCGACGGCGATGCGGCCTCGAACCCCGCGCAATGGCAGTGGGTGGCCGGCTCCGGCGCCGACGCGCAGCCGTTCTTCCGCGTCTTCAATCCCGTCACCCAGAGCGAGAAATTCGATCCCGCCGGCACCTATATCCGCCGGTTCGCGCCGGAACTCGCCGAACTGCCGGACAAGGCGATCCACGCGCCTTGGAACGCGTCCGACGAAACCCTCGCAAAGGCGGGAGTCCGGCTCGGAGAAACCTATCCGAGGCCGATCGTAGACCACGGCCGGGCACGCGAGCGCGCGCTGGCGGCCTATGGCGAGATACGCGCGTAATTCGCCGATCCCGACGAGACGCGAGCGGAGCACGGCAGGTTCCTGCACCGGGTCAGCCCGGTGCGATCTCGTAGAGGTTACTCCGGGAATAAGGCCGTCTTCCGTCGGTGCTTCAAGCCCCGTGCTTCAGTCGCGCGCAGGCGTCTTGTGCCAGAACAGGTCGTAGGCGCAAAGCAGGATGGTCACCAAAAGCACCACACCCAGGTCGACGCGGGGAACGTAGAGGATCAGCACCCCCAGGAAGACGACGAGCATCGCGAAGGCCACAACGCTCATCAAACGTTCGGTCAGGGTCATTCGGGCGTTCCTCCTTTGAGTATCGTCTGTTCCAGCCAACGCGCCGCGCGCAACAAACGTGCATCTTCTCCCAGGCGTCCAACCAGTTGAACGCCCATGGGCAGGCCGTTCTCCGACTCCAACAGCGGCAGCGTGATCGTCGGCAGCCCGGCGAATGTCCAAAGACGATTGAAAACCGGTGAGCCGACATTGTCGAGCCCTTCGGGCGCCGGTCCCGGCGCCGCAGGCGTCAGGATCGCGTCGCATCGGTCCAGGATCGCCATGATCCCGGCTCTGTAGACGCTCTGCCAGTCCTTCGCCGCGAGATAGTCGCGTGCCAGGATGGCCCCGCCGCGCTCCAATGTCTCGCGCAATGGCGCACTGAGGAGCGCGCCGTGACGCTGACCGTAGCCGACGAGGCTGCGAGCCATTTCAGCCTCCAGGACGCGCTCGAAATGGATCTCGCATTCGGCGAAGATGGCCGGCAGTTCGGCCTCGAAGCAGCGCTCGGCGAGATGCTCGGCCAACTCGCCGAGCGCGCCCTGCATATCGGCGCTCGCCTGATCCCAGAAGGGCGTACGCACCAAGGCGAAGGTCGGCTTGACCGGCGGCGCGGAGCGCGCCGCGTCGAGAAGACGTGGATGCGGCGCATACGATGTCGCGGGATCGGTGGCATCATATCCAAACAGCGCCTCGGCGAGCATCGCCGCGCCCTCGACATCAGCGGCGAATACGCCGGGCGTATCGAGACTGGGAGCAAGGGCTAGCGTGCCGCGTCGCGCTATCGAGCCGAAGCTCGGCTTGTAACCGACCGAACCGCAATAGGCGGCCGGGCCGATGACCGATCCGCTACCCTCGACGCCGACCGCGAGCGGCACCATGCCCGCACCGACGGCCGCCGCCGAGCCGGACGAGGCGACGCCCGGCGAGTGCGCCGGGTTGACCGGGTTGCGCGTCCTCGGCGGCTGGCGATAGCCTAGCTCGGCCGTTTCCGTCTTGCCGATCAGCAAGGCGCCTGCCGCGCGCAGCCGCTCCGTGATGGCTGCGTCGGCATCGGGCACGCGCTGCGCGTCGGCAGGCGTGCCATTGCTGGTGGGGATGCGGGCCGTGTCGATCGTGTCCGCGACGGCCACAGGCACGCCATGGAGCGGCCCTAGCGCGCGCCCCCTGCCCCGCCATTCGTCGAGGATCCTTGCCTGCCGGCGCACGAACTCGGCGTCGAACCACGCAAAAGCGCCCACCGCCTCCTCGCGCTCCGCGATCCGCATGAGCGACGCCTCCGCCAGATCGGATGCACGTAGCGCCCCGCTTGCCAGACGGCTTGCGAGTTCAGCAACCGGCAGCGCGAGCAGCCTTGGATCAATTGCCATAAATGGCGTCCGGCAGATAAAAGACGATCTGCGGGAAGATGTAGACGACCGCCATCGACAGGAAGACCATGAAGAGGAACGGCATGATGCCGGCGAAGATTTGCGTCAACTTCACCTCCGGCGGGGCGATCCCCTTCAGGTAATAGGCGCTCATCGCCATCGGAGGTGTGAGGAACGACGTCTGGAGGTTCAGCGCCACCAGAATGCCGAAGAAGAGCGGATCGATCCCGAACATTTCCAGCAGCGGCAGGAAAATCGGTACGAAGATGATGATGATCTCCGACCATTCCAGCGGCCAGCCGAGCAGGAAGATGATCAACTGCGCCAACAGCAGGAACTCCAGCGGCGACAGATCCAACCCACGGACGAATTCCGAAATGACCGTCTCACCGCCAAGATAGGAAAAGACCGAGGAGAAGGTGTAGGAGCCGACGAAGAGCCAGCACACCATCGCGGTGGTCCGGACCGTGAGATAGACCGACTCCCGCAGTCTCTGAAAGGTCAGGGCGCGGTAGGAAACGGCAAGCAGCAAGCCGCCGAGCGCACCGATGGCCGCGGCTTCCGTCGGGGTGGCAAGCCCGAACAGGATCGAGCCGAGGACGGAGAGAATCAGGACGGCCAGCGGCAGGAAGGACGTCGCGATCATGACGATCAGCCGCAGGGCCGGAACGTGGGGAACTTCCTCGTCGGTTGGTTTCGGCGCCACCGAGGGCTGCACGATGGACCGGCCAACGACGTAGACGAGGTAGAGACCGACCAACAGGAAGCCGGGGAGCAACGCACCGGCATAGAGCCGGACGATCGAGGTGCCGGAGGCCGCCGCGTAGACGATCAGCATGATCGAGGGCGGGATCAGGATGCCGAGCGTTCCGCCGGCGCAGATGATGCCCGCGGCGAACGACGTGTCGTAGCGCGCCTTCAACATGGCCGGCAGCGCCAGCAGTCCCATCAACGTCACAACTGCGCCAACAATGCCGGTGGCCGTGGCAAACAGGGCGCAGGTGATCAGGGCGGCAACGCCGAGCGAGCCGGGAACATTCTTGGAGGCGATGTTCAGGGTGGTGAAGAGCCTCTCGACGATATTGGCCCGCTCGACGACATAGCCCATGAAGAGGAATAGCGGGACTGCGGTCAGAACCTCGTTGCTCATCACCGTGTAGGTCTGGTTGATGAAGAGGTCGAAGATGCGGTTGTTGAAAAACCCGTCGACCCAGAGACTGAAGCTGTCCCATGTGCCCGCGAAATCATCGAGACGATTGAAGCTGCGCCACATGCGGTCGGCGTCGAAATAAGCGTAGTAACCGAAGCCGATACCCATCGCCATCAGGGTGAAGGCGATCGGAAATCCGAGGAAGACAAGGAAGATGAACAGCCCCAGCATCGTGAGGGCGAGTTGGGGATCGGTCATGGATGGGCGTCGCTTTCGGCGGCAGTGGCTTTGTTCAGGATCGCGTCCTCGGTCTCCTGGACGTCCTCATGGGCGCGCATCCAATATCCGGTGCGAATGCACTGGATACAGCGGAAGATCTCGGCGATGCCCTGAATGAAGAGGAGGATACCGGCCGCGACCATGACCGCTTTGAACTGGAAGATCGGGATGCCGGCCGGGCTGTTCACACTGACCTCGCCGTAACCGACGGAGCGGGCCGCGTATTTCCAGCCGGTGACGATCAGCGCCGTGACCCCGGGAAAAAAGAAAATGAGATAGAGGACGAGGTCGACGGTCGCCTGCGTCTTCGGCTGCCAGAGCCGATAAAGGAAGTCGCCGCGGACATGGCCGCCGCGTGACAGCGTATAGGCTCCGCCCATCATGAACAGCGTTCCGTACATGATGAAGGAAACGTCGAACGCCCAGGGCGTCGGATCGTTCAGGACGTAGCGCACGAACACTTCGTAGCTGGTGCCGAACGTCATCAAGATGATCAGCCAGGCGAATGCCTTGCCGAAGGCTGCCGACAGTGAGTCGGCAAAGCGGATGAAAGCGACCATGGATTCCCGATCCGATTACAGAAAGGCCCGGCGGAAACCGACCGCCGGGCATTGGATTGTTCTGTGTCGGGGTATCAGCTCGGCAGTTTGCCGGGGAAGAAGTGCTCGTAGGCCAAGCGGTAGTCCGGCGCGTTCAGGAGCTCGTAATAGGTCACCCGTTCGACCCAGGCGCGCTGACTGTCGAGCACCTTCTTGATGAAGGGATCGGCCTCCAGATCAACGATCATGGTGCTCCAGGCTTCCAGTTCCGCCTGCAGGATTTCCTGCGGCGTCTGGCGCACGGTCACACCGCTCTCGTCCTGCAACTTCTGCAGATCGGAGGAATAATTGTCGAGCGCATAAGCCGTGTTGGCTGTCGATGCCGCCTCGACGCTATATTCCATAATCGCCCGCAGATCCTCGTCGAGATCGTCCATGAAGTCCTTGTTGAACAGGAATTCGAAGGCCTCACTCGCCTGATGGTAAGAACCGAGATAGTAGTTCTTTGCCACGTCCTGCGCGCCGAACCGCATGTCGGACGACGGATTGTTGAACTCGAACGCGTCGATCACGCCACGCTCCATCGCCGGCACGATCTCGCCGCCCGGAAGCTGCGCGACGCTCATTCCCATGGACTGCATCAGATCGGCGGCAAGACCGACGGTCCGGTACTTGAAGCCCTTGATATCGGCGACGCTATTCACCGGCTCCTTGAACCAACCAAACGGCTGGGCCGGCATTGGGAAGCCGAGCAGGCCGACGACGTTGAGTCCCATCGTGTCCTGGGTCAGCTCGCGATAAAGCTCGCGCCCGCCACCCTGATAGAACCACGACAGCATGGTGGTCGGATTGCCGCCGAACACCGGTCCGGTGCCGAACAGCGAAGCCGCCTTGTTCTTGCCGTACCAGTAAGCCGACACCGAATGCGCCGCGTCCAGCACGCCGTCATTGACCGCGTCCATCACCTGGAACGCCGCGACGACGGCGCCGGCGGGGAGAAGATCGATCTTGATCCGGCCGCCGGACATCGACTCGACGCGGTCGACATACTGCTTGGCCATGTCCATCCAGATGTCGGATGCCGGCCAGGACGTCTGCATCTTCACGACCAGCGGCGACTGGGCCAGTACGGCCGGCGTCGCGAGCGCGGTCGCCGCGGCTGCCGCTCCACCACCGATCACGCTCTTCTTCAGAAACGAGCGGCGGTTGACGGCCTTGGATTGAATATCTGTCACGTAATTCCTCCCTTAAAATTCGCGCCCGGTCTTGCGGAACCTTGGTTCACACACAAGCCGATGCATTGTGGCGAACCGATCCGTCCCGGCGGCCTCGGCTACTATCATGGACGCACCCCTGGTTGGCAAGGAGCGGCAGGGCGATCCGGATACGACTAAAGCCTCATGCCGTGCACCTATTTGGCCCATATCAGCCCCGAATAGGATTCATTGCGGTCACAATCAGGGCAACGTCACCAAGTTGGGGGATGAGGCGAGTTGAAGCTCACTCCGGTCGTCGTCCAGCGGTTTTGACGGCGGGCGGCGTGAGCGTCTTCGCGATATCGGCAGGGCGCATCGATAGCGATCCCCTGCCCCCGCAGCATGTCACCGCCGCCGCATCGAAGCCGTTATCGATGCGTTGCCTCATTTGCACCATGCAGCATCTTGCCCGCAATCGTTTCCGCTTGAATTGCCGGGTGGCGTTGATCGTCGCCCGCCCTCGGCGCGCGGCGGAAAGTCCGACTTGACCGCCCTATTTTGCAAAGCATGCGGAGCCCACTTGGCAACTGACCAACCGCGCGATAGTGGCGTCGCCAAGCTTACCGCGTGTGGAGTCCCGTCTAGCGCGGTACCGCGCCGTCCATCAGTTCGGCTTGGCGGCTCCAGCTGGCGCTCTTCACGCCGTCCGGGGTCTGGGCGCAGGCACTGAAGGTCAAAGCGAGGAGAAGAACGGCGGGGAGGATTTTCATCGGGCAGGCCTTTTTGCGTTGGCGGAGGCATCCTCCGCTGCCAAGCGGGCGATTGCGTGGTGACACCGCGCAAGCCGGATGGCGGGCGATCACTCGGGCTCCTGTCCCGGCACCAGGCCGCCCGACGGCGTCGAAGCGATGATCGAGGAAGTGACGCCGCCGATCAGCGGCAGGCCGGATGCCTTGCCGTAGGCGCTGCCGACGCCGTAGAGCCAGGGCACGCCACTGTTGCGGGTGCGCAGAACCATGCGCCCGTCCGGCAGACGCACCGGCACGGCGACGCGCTTCTCGCGGTTCGACAGGGCGACGCCGACGGTCTGCTGCGCCAGGACCGGCGCGGCGGGGAGCGCGAGCAGCGCGGCGAGAATGGCAGCGGTAAAGCGGGGCATAGCGATCTCCTTGATGGAATGGAGTCTCTTCGCGATAAACGCCTCGAACACGGGAAATGGTTCCGCCGTTGCGTCTTGGCGCCGGCCCTGCAATGGGCACGAAAAAAGCCGCCCCGCGCGAGGCGGGACGGCTTGTCGTCATTTGCTGGCGGGGACCGGCTTAGTTCGGCGTCTGGCCGGGGACCACGCCACCGGACGGGGTGGTAACTTCGTCGGTCTTGGCGCCCGGCTCGCCGCTCGTCGCGGTGCTGGCGCCGGACATGTTCGAATCCATCGCGCCGTCGGCCTTCATGCCGCCGTCCATCATCATCGTCGCCATGAACGGCATCACGACGGGCTTGCCTTCCATCATCGTCGGGGTGTCGACGTCGGTCGCGCCGTCGCCGAAATCATAGGTGTCGTTGCCGTTGGTCTCGTCGTGCAGCATCGCCATGTAGGCGCCGTCGGCGGCCAGTTCGACGTCCGTCTCGACCGTCACCGACTCGTTGTGACCGGGCTTGAGGGCGACGTGGCCGATCGAGCCCGGAACCACCGGCGCGCCGTCCTTGACCTCGTGAATGACCAGATAGCCGCCATTGTCGGCGCCGACGCTGGCGAAGGTGATGGCCTTGCCCTCGACCTTGACGTTGGCGGTGTCGATCATGTTGTCGGCAAAGGCGGTCGTTCCGAGCGCGAGAAGCGTGGCGGCAGTCGTCATCAGAAGCTTGTTCATGGGGAGTCCTCCAAATTCGGGGATGGATCGCGAAGAAGCGTCGGCTGTGCGAAGCGTTCGCGATTCCAGCTAACAACGGGCCGTTCGGCGGGAGGTTGCGTCGAAACCCGCCGATCAAGTGGATGTGAGGGAAGTTCTGACAGCGGCGGGAATGTGCCCGGCGGCGGCTTTGTGCCGCCAGCCGGATCGGTTAAAGGCGGTGCCACATCAATACCCGCCAACCTCATACAACAAGGACGACCATGACCATCACCCTCGACAAGGCCCGCATTATCATCGCCGAGGCGCTCAAAACCGGTGCCGCGAACGGCTGCAAGCCACTGACCGTCGCCGTTCTCGATGCCGGCGGCGCGCTGGTCGCGCTGGAGCGCTCGGACGGGTCGTCGCGGATGCGCCCGGACATCGCCATCGGCAAGGCCAATGGCGCCATCGCGCTCGGCATCGGTTCGCGGGCGATCTTCAAGCGGGCCGAGGAGCAGCCCTCTTTCGTCCAGGCGATGAACGCTCTCGCCAAGGGCTCGCTGGTGCCGGTGCCGGGCGGCGTGCTGGTCAAGGGCCAGGGCGGCGCGATCCTCGGCGCTGTCGGCATCACCGGCGATACCTCGGACAATGACGAGATCGCCGCCATCGCCGGCATCGAGGCCGCCGGCTTCCAGGCCGACGGGGGCTAGGGGCCCCCGCCAGCGAGAGCGTCAGCCCGAAGCTTAAGGGCGGGGCAGACAACCGGGTCCCCGTTAGCGCCGAGCCTCGCGAGAAGCTGAGGTCGGGGCCGGTAACATCCCGCTTCACCGAAGCTTGTGTTGATCGGGCGCGCGTCGCCAGTCTTGATGGCGCGACGCATGCCCGTTCGGCAGAAGACTGAGGAGATGACGATGCGACGCAACCCATTCGCCCTGGCCACGCTGGCCGCTGGCGCGCTGATGGCGCTGACGCTGTCGCCCGGCCCGGTCGCGGCCCAGACGAGTGCGACGGCGATCTTCGCCGGCGGCTGCTTCTGGTGCGTGGAGAGCGACTTCGACCATGTGCAGGGCGTGCTCGACACGACGTCGGGCTATATCGGCGGAACCAACCAGAACCCGACCTATCAGAACCATCCCGGTCACGTCGAAGCGGTGAAGATCACCTACGACCCCGCCAAGGTGTCCTACGACCAGCTGCTCACGGTGTTCTGGCACTCGGTCGATCCGACCGACGCCGGCGGCCAGTTCTGCGATCGCGGCCATTCCTATACCACCGCGATCTTCGCCACCGACGCCGCCCAGGTCGAGACCGCGAAGGCGTCGAAGGCCGCGGTGAAACAGGACCTCGGCACAGTCGTGACGCCGATCAACACCGCCCCGACCTTCTGGCCGGCGGAGGGCTACCACCAGGATTACTACAAGAAGAACCCGCTGAAATATAAATACTACCGCTTCTCCTGCGGCCGCGACGCCACGATCCGCAAGGTCTGGGGTGACAAGGCCTTCGAGGGCATCAAGGATTCGATGAGCTGAGAGACGGCAGGGGCGGTGCGGAGGGAACCCGCCGCCCCGCCGACAGTTGGACTCGAAACCTCACACGGGAGAGATCATGACTTTCAAAGCCCTGGCGCCGCTGTTCGGCGCCGCCCTCATCCTGGCTCCTACCCTCGCCCATGCCGAGGACGACTGGGTCACCAAGCAATCGCCCAAATCCGTCGCCGATACGGTCGCGGCGCTGACGGCGGCGATCGAAAAGGCCGGCGCCAAGGTGGCCCTGACCCTCGACCATCAGGCCAACGCGAAATCCGCCGGGCTGGAGCTGCCGGCGACGACGGTGGTGATCTTCGGCAGCCCGAAGCTCGGCACGCCGCTGATGCAAAAGAACCGCCGGATCGGGCTCGACCTGCCGCAGAAGATGCTGGTCTGGGACGAAGACGGCCAGACCATGGTCGGCTATCTCGAGGCGGAGGAACTCGCCGAGCGCTACGACATCGACGACGATGCCGACGCGGTGGGTGCGATGGAAAAGGCGCTGGACAAGCTGTCGGACGCGGCAATCGCCAAGTAGCGCCGCCCACCCTCAACGATTGAGCGGCTCGATCCAGATTCTCGCCCGGCCATGACGTTGTCCGGCTGCGACAGCGCATAGAGCACCGCCCCGGCAATATCGTCCGGGGTCAGTGCGTTCGGCTTGGGCTCGTCGAAGAATGGCGTGTCGACCATGCCGGGCTCGATCAGCGTCACCTTGACGCCCTTCTCGCGCATTTCCTCACGCAGATTGTAGCCATAGCCGGTCACCGCCCATTTGGTGGCGCCGTAGACCGAGCCGGGCAGCACCTTGCGTCCGGCCACCGAACCGGTCAGCAGATATTGCCCTTTGGCCGCGACGACCGCGTCGTGGGTCGCCTTCACCGTGAACATCAGGCCGAGGACGTTGGTCAGCACCATTTCGCGCCAGTTCTCGACGTCGCCGCCCGCGGTGCCGGTGCCCTTGGCGCCGAGCCCGGCATTGGCGAAGACCGCGTCGAGCGAGCCGAAGCGGTCGAGAACGGCGGCGACCATCGCCTGCTGGGCAGCGAAATCCTGGACGTCGCAGGCGAGCGCGAGCGACTTATCCTCGCCGAGTTCCGCCACCAGGCCGTCGAGCTTGTCCTTGGAGCGGGCGGCGAGCGCCACGCGGTAGCCGGCCTTGACGGCGCGGCGGGCGGTGGCCGCGCCGATGCCGGTCGAGGAGCCGGTGATGAGCATGGTCTTCATGGAAATCTCCTTGATCGCAATTCAGGCGGGCGCCGGTACCGGGCGCGATCGCACTGGAACCGCCATGTGGATCGCAACCCCGTTCAGGAAAGCCCGGGCACCCCGCGCCGCGACGCGATGCCGTCCCGAATCGTCGCCGAAAACCCGTTTCGAACGGAACCGTTGGCCTTCAGGGCGATTATGCAGGCGACCGGTTTTGGCATCGGGGTTCGCCTACGCGGCCCGATGCGCCAACGCCACCCCACACGAAGGAGACGACCATGGCCAAGAACGGCAAAACCAAGCTGCATTCGACCAAGAACCCGCTGTCGGAGAACATCCGCGGATCGATGGTCCAGCTTCTGCAGAAGCATCTCGGCACGGCGGTGGACCTCACCTACCAGACCAAGCAGGCGCACTGGAACGTCAAGGGCATGAACTTCATCGCCGTGCACAAGCTGTTCGACGAGCTGCACGAGGTGACCGAGGCCTATGTCGACGACATCGCCGAGCGGCTGACCGGCATGGGCGGCCAGGCGCACGGTACGGTTCAGGCGGCGGTCGAGAATTCGGTGCTGGAGCCCTACCCGCTCGACCTGGTGAAATCGGAAGATCACCTGAAGCGACTCGCCGATTCCTACGCGCGCTGGAGCGACGAGGTGCAGAAGGGCATCGAGGAGGCCTCCGAGGCCGGCGACGCGCTGACCGAGGATCTATTGACCGAGGTCGGCCGCGGCCTCGACAAGTCGCTGTATTTCCTGGAGAGCCATTTTCAGGCGTAAGGCGTTCCCCGGCTCATATCCGGACAAGAAAAAAGGCGGCCCAGCGGGTCGCCTTTTTCGTTGCGGCTATTGGTCCGCCCCGCCCTCAGGCGATGGTCTGGCCGGTCTTCTTCCAATCGGAAAGGAAGGCCTCAAGGCCCTTGTCGGTCAAGGGATGCTTGACCAGACCCTTGAGTGTTGCCGGCGGCACGGTGGCAACGTCGGCGCCGAGCAGCGCCGCCTCGCGCACATGGTTCATGGTGCGCACCGAGGCCGCCAGGATCTCGGTATCGAAGCCGTAATTGTCGTAGATCCGGCGGATGTCGGCGATCAGCCCCATGCCGTCGATATTGATGTCGTCGAGTCGGCCGATGAAGGGCGAGATGAAGGTCGCCCCAGCCTTGGCGGCGAGCAGCGCCTGCACCGCCGAGAAGCACAGGGTGACGTTGACCAGGAAGCCCTCGCCGGTCAGCGCCTTGCAGGCCTTCAGGCCGGGCAGCGTCAGCGGCAGTTTGATGCAGACATTGTCGGCGATGGCGGCCAGAATCTTGCCCTCGCGAATCATGGCGTCGGTTTCGACGGCGGTAACCTCGGCCGAGACCGGGCCGTCGACGGCGGCGCAGATTTCGGCGACCACCTCTTTCATCGGCCGGTTCGCCTTCATGATCAGCGACGGGTTGGTGGTCACGCCGTCGAGGAGACCCGTGTCGGCAAGTTCCTTGATCTCGGCGATATCGGCGGTGTCGACGAAGAATTTCATGGCGCCCTCGTTGGGTTCGGTTCGCGATCTGCCGCGTCTTAGCAGGAATGGGCGGGCCGGGGCTATATGGGAAGGGCATGGACGCGGCCCAGAGCGTAGCCTTCTCCGCATACGGGATTGAAATGTGTATTGATGGCCGTTGGTAACATAGCGCCACCACGGAGATAGCGGATGAAATGGCCTTGGCGAATTGCGCATGACCGGCCAACACACCTCACGGCTCAGCACTTGCGATATAGACCGCGCAAAATTTTTGCTACTGAACTATCATCCTCACAATTTTCCGCTATGCAGGTTCATGATCGTCGGCCCCTATCGCACAGGTTCCGCTGCATATATGATGTCGATCAGGTGCCGCTCAAACATCCTCCCGCTTCTAAAATAAGTTAGTTGGTGCTACGCGGACATAATGGGCTTTGAGGGGCTTTTATGAATTGGCTTCACGACTCTCGCACTGAGTGTTTTTCTGTGCAAACGATAATGACGGTTGGTGATTACTTAAATTTAGTTAAGCCCGCTCATTCAGCACGTGGCGCTTTGAGCGGGCAGCGAGATACCTTAAAAACAACAACTGCCAAGCGTATACGAGACCGTATGGTTACCGACATCCGGCGCGGAGCCGTTTTACCGCCGGTTGTAATTGGGGCTGTAGTTGACCTGAAAACCTTCAACACCTATCCGAAAATTGATGCCGTTGCTCCGGGCGACATTCTTCCGGATGAAATCAGAGCCCAGCTCTCGATCATTGATGGTATGCAAAGAACGGCCGCATTGTCGGAAGCTAGCAATATCGATCCGACTGTACTGGCCAATGAAATGCGCGTTGAGTTTTGGCTTACAAAAACTGTCAGTACGATGGTCTATCGAATGCTGGTCCTAAACACGGGTCAGGTGCCATGGACGCTTGCACGCCAGTTATCGGTTGTTTTTGCACCGTTATTGAATGAGATTCAGGATAATGTCCCTGAGATTAACCGTATGTTTACGCCGGATAAACCCGGTCGCCGCGTAAATCCAGGTGAATTTAGCAGCGACTCCTTGGTTGAATTGTATATTTCTTTTTCATTGCGAAAAACGAATATTGATACAAGAGAAGCACTATCAGACGAATTTTCTCGACTAGACTTTGTGGACAACCTTACAGACAACGAATTTCAGAAGCAATATTATGAGTGCCTTTCAATTATGACTCGATTAGACGAAGCATTCTCGCGTTTCGATCGTGGCTCAAACGCTAGGTTTTCTAAGGGGCGCAATATATTCGATAGCCAACCGGCTCGGATCGGCTTCACGGTCGCGGTTGCACAAAACGTGCTTGGCCGCCCAGGAATGGATCGACCTCACGAGGAACGGCTGAAAAGGATGAAAAAGATAAGAGCCGATTCTCATAAACTTTTAAAGCGGCTCAAGGCGATGGGTACAGAGGAGATTGGAGATTTTCTAAGGCTCGACGTCCTTTCGGAAACGCTCGACAAACGCGTTGGTCAAGTCGGACGATATGAGCGAACCGCCTATTTTGACGGCTTCCAGGTGTTGATTGACGAAGGTTTCGAACTCTCAACGCTGGAGCCCTGCTGGCGCGCAAACTAATGTCTCGGCACTTGATCGACGCCAACACAGGCATTTTCTCGGCGTTGGATGACCATTGCGCTTCACGCGGCATCGCTCTGAAAAACGCTGGCAAGCCGCGCTGGATTGCGTCGATGCCAATGCACCGCAACTTCATGATAAACGCAGTCGTCGCTGAGTGCTTAACCTTCACCCCGAGCCGAAAGCTCGCAAGAGTAGATATTTCTTCAAAGACGTATCTGCTTACGATAGGGTTCGAACAGGCCGGAACTAGCTTATCAGCAGTGGAAATGGAAATAACCCCAGCGTTCCTCACCGTTGCGCTTTCCGACTTAACACCGCGCCCCAAAGCAACGCCTAGTGAAATTAGGGATATTGTTGAATGGTCAGATAAGAAGGCTGATTCGGCGTATACAGGCCATGATCACGATGCAATTGCCTCTCTCTATCCGACTTTACGCATTTTCGATATTAGCGGAACATCGACTGAAGAGACTTGGAACGTATTCTTTCAATCCTGCATAGATGAGTGCGAAATTGGCGCTTCTTGGATCGAGGGAAATTTGGCGGCAACTCTTCGTACACTTTGCGACCTCGAAAGCACAAGGATTCCGTATAGAGTTCTCTGCAGGTCCGTTTTCGACGGCGATAAGAGCAGTTTCTTTTTGGCTCAATACAGATGTCTTGAAGCACTCTATGCCTACTCAAGTGCTCACAGTCTCGGAAAACATCTCAGCATCAAATCCAGCTGGGGCGAGATCGCGACCGCTCTTGAGGACAAACTGGGGTGGCATCCTCGCGAGGAAGGAAGCTTGGAGCGAATTTTACGCTTTTCTTCGCCGTCGGACCTTCGCGAAGTCCTAAATGCGCTAGAAAAACCCATACCGTCCGATGACGAAACATTAGTTCGGCACTCAGCAAAAGCCATTTACTGGCTGAGGAATTCCTTCGTTCATTACCGCCCTGCCCAACAACTTGTGGATGTAGAGAGCTTCGCATGGGCTACCCTCAGCACTGCCATGACCGGCATTGTTTTAGATGTGTATGAAGCGGTCTTTTCCGGGCAAACTGCATAATCGCCGCCTGTCAGGAGCGAGCTTGCCGCGAGTTGAGAGCTGGCTCGATTTATCTGAAAGCTCTCGTCGGCTCGGTGGGTGGATCGGCTGCCGCGTTTACGCCGCTGCGAATAGTTACTGGTTGGGGTGTGCGTAATTCGGTGGTCTTCGGCCAAGGCTGAATTGCGAGCGTCTACCGCTAGAAGTCGACGTATCGGCCAATCGAAGCGGCTACCACCTTCTCTGCGGAGCCCGGTTTGCCCTCAAGACCGGCCAGCCCTTCGAAACGTTTTCCCTGCCGATCCTCGTGCCACTGTCGGCCGAGCGACCCTTTTCCTATGCCGTGCCGGAGGGGAAGGCGGTCGCGCCGGGCTCGATCGTGCAGATGCCGCTGGGGCGCGCCGGCCGGCCGGCGAAATCATCCGCTGCCGGGCCGACCGGATCACCCGCCGACCCGGTGAACCGTCGCCACGGCTTTGTCGATGGATGGCTCGTAGCTCACCAGCGGCGGCTTGATTCCGTGCAAGAAGAGATCCTTGCGGATCTCGTGCGAAGTGCCGGTCAGCACCACTTTCACCCCTCGCCGGGTGGCCTTGTGGGCCAGCCCCTCCAGCGTATTGGCCGCAGTGGAATCGAGAAAGGGAACCGCCGCGAAGTCGATGATCAAGGCGCGGTGCGTGTCGGCGATGCGGTCCAGCACCGAGCCGATCGAGGCCGCCGCACCGAAGAAGAACGCCCCCGAGATCCGGTAGACGACCACGTCGGGATCCATCGCCGCCATCTCGTCGTAAGGCAAGCGGCCGCCATTGGCATCATCGGCCCTGTCCTCGGCGACAAACGGTCCGTGCGTCGCGATCGAAGTGGTTTTCGACATGCGGTGAATGAACAGGACCGAACCGAGCGCGAAGCCGACGACGATCGCTTCCGTCAGATCGCGGAAGATCGTTAGCAGGAAGGTCGCCATTAGCACCGCGGCGTCGCCGCGCGAGGCCCGCAGCAGCGTCGCGAAGGCATGTTTTTCGATCATGTTCCAGGCCACGACGGCAAGAACCCCGGCGAGGCTGGCCAAAGGAATGTAGCTCGCGAGCGGCGCCGCAACCAGAACGAAGAGCAGAAGAAAGACGGCATGCAGCATGCCCGCGACAGGTCCGTGCGCGCCGGCGCGGACATTGGTGGCGGTGCGGGCGATCGTGCCGGTGACGCAAATGCCGCCGAAGAGGCCCGAGGCGACGTTGGCCACGCCTTGCGCGACCAATTCGCAGTTCGATCGATGGCGGCGACCGGTCATTCCGTCCGCGACGACAGCCGACAGCAAGGATTCGATGGAGCCGAGGAGCGTGAACGCCACGGCGCTCGGCAGCACGGCCTGGATTTTGGCGAACGTGAATTCCGGCAATGACGGCAGCGGCAAGGTGCTGGGAATGCCTCCGAAGGCGGTGCCGATCGTCGACACCGGAAGATGCAACAAACCGGTTGCGGCGGCGGCGGCGCCCACCGCGATCAACATCCCCGGCCAATGCGGGCGGGCGCGTTTCAGGCCGGTGATGACGACGATGGTTGCGGCGGACAGCGCGATCGCCGCAGCATTGACGCTCGGCAGACTGGCCCAGATGACGGGCAGTTTCTCCAGCAGCGGCCCGGGCTCGTCGCCCAGTGTGAGACCGAGAAGATCCTTGATCTGGCTGGCGAAGATGATCACGGCTATGCCGGCCGTGAAGCCGACGGTGACCGGATAGGGGATGAACTTGATATAGGTGCCAAACCGCAGCAAGCCCACCGCCATCAGCATCACGCCGGACAGGATCGTGGCCAGGAGCAAGCCGTCCATGCCATGCAGTTGGACCGTCGTGGCCACCAGCACGATGAACGCACCGGCGGGACCGCCGACCTGAAAGCGGCTGCCGCCGAGGGCCGAGACCAGAAAGCCGCCGATGATCGCCGTATAGAGCCCCTGCGCCGGCGTCGCGCCCGAGGCGATGGCGATCGCCATCGACAATGGCAGGGCGACGATCGCCACGGTCAGCCCGGCGACGACGTCCGATCGAAAGTGCGAGAGGCGATAGCCCTCGCGCAGGACGGTGATGAGTTTGGGCGTGAAGAGCTCGACAAAGCTCGGGTTGGACGTCGGGGTCCGAATTGAGGGTCTCATGTCCATGATGTCCGGCGGCCTTGCGATAAGGTGGCGGGATCGTCGGCATCAGTCGTCGGTCGCCGTCGCGTTGGTTGCTCGTTCAGCTTCGCGGTTTCGGCACCTTCAGCCGAACCCCCCGGCCCGACGAGACACTCTGTGCGTTTTCGCCGATCAACTCGATTCCGGCGCGGTCGAGCGCCTCGACAACCTTCGTCAGACTCTCGACGACACCGCGAACATTGCCCTGACTGGCCTCCATCCTCTGGATGGTGGGCACCGAGACGCCGGCGCGTTCCGCCAATGTCTTCTGATCGATGCCCAGAAGCGCCCGGGCGGCGCGTAGTTGTGAGGCCGTGATCATGAATCATTCTGCCGAGGCCAGGATAGGTAAATCGATACCTACACAATGCATACTGATATCTCAAGCATCATTATTGGCGCTTCATATGCTATCAACGTATCCCTCGACGCCCACGGCAGATGCGCACTCAGACTGCGGCGGACGGAGCGGAAAATACCGCTGATGGAATGCGGCGGAGGCCCTGCGCATCATCGCCTGCCCCAAGGCCGCGGATCGGGCAATCTGGTCCGCGGCTGCCGCCAGACCGCACCATCGCTTTCGGCCATCCGCCCGACTTCGTAGACTCGCCAATCCATGCGCGATTCGGTTCCGCTCCTCGCAAGCGGCCAAATCCGGTCCCTGCCCTCCCCCGGAGCCCCCCTTTTGTCCCAGACCGGCCAGCTCTTTGAAACGCGCGTCGTGCCGGTCCTCGTCCCGCTACCGGCCGAGCGGCCCTATTCCTATGCCGTGCCGGACGGGATGGAGGTCGCGCCGGGGTCGATCGTGCAGGTGCCGCTCGGCCCCCGGCAGGTCGCGGGCGTCGTCTGGGACGGCGCGACCGACCGGGTTGACGCCAAGAAGCTCCGGCCGATCACCCGCGTTTTCGATTGCCCGCCGCTCGACGCCACGATGCGTCGCTTCGTCGACTGGGTCGCCGACTACACGCTGTCGCCGCCGGGGCTGGTGGTGCGCATGGCGCTCAGGGCACCGGCGGCGTTCGACCCGGAAGCCTGGATTGAGGGGATCGAAGCGACCGGCGCTTCTCCGGACCGTATGACCGGGGCGCGCGAGCGGGTGCTTGCGGCCGCGCAGGAGGCGCCGGCCTGGTCGCGCTCGGGGCTCGCCCACGCGGCGGGGGTGACGCCGTCGGTGGTCGACGGGCTGATCAAACAGGGCAGTTTTCGCGGCGTCCGCCTGCCGCCGCCGCCGGCGGTGGCGGCGCCCGATACGGGCTACGGCCGGGCCGAACTCAACGCCGACCAGCGCGCGGGGGCGGACAGTCTCGCCGCGAGCGTGGCAAAGGGCGGCTTTTCCACGACGCTGCTCGAAGGCGTCACCGGCTCGGGCAAGACCGAGGTCTATTTCGAGGCGGTCGCGCGCGCCCTCGACGAGGGCCGGCAGGTGCTGATCCTGTTGCCCGAAATCGCGCTGACCCAGAGCTTCATCGACCGGTTCCACGCGCGCTTCGGCGCGCCGCCGGCCGAATGGCACTCGGACGTCGCCCCGCGCCAGCGCGAGAAGATCTGGCGACAGGTCGTGGAAGGACGGGTGAAGGTCGTGGCCGGAGCGCGTTCGGCGTTGTTCCTGCCGTTCCAGAACCTCGGGCTGATCGTCGTCGATGAGGAGCATGATCCGGCCTACAAGCAGGAGGAGCGCACCTTCTACCACGCGCGCGACATGGCGGTGGTGCGCGGCTCGCTCGGCGGATTTCCGGTGATCCTCGCATCGGCGACCCCGTCGGTGGAGACGCGGGTCAACGCCGCGTCCGGGCGCTATGGCCATGTGCGGCTCGCCGGCCGCTTCGCCGAAGCGGCGATGCCGGATCTGTCGCTGATCGACATGCGCGCCGCGCCGCCGCCGCGCGGGCGCTTCGTCTCGCCGGTGCTCGGACGGGCGATCGCCGACACGATCGCGCGCGGTGAACAGGCGCTCTTGTTTCTCAACCGGCGAGGCTACGCGCCGCTGACGCTCTGCCGGGTCTGCGGCTACCGCTTCCAGTGCCCCGACTGTTCGACCTGGCTGGTCGACCACCGGCTGCGCGGCCAGTTGCAGTGCCATCATTGCGGCTTCGCTGTGCCCCGGCCCGAGGCTTGCCCGGAATGCGGCACGCTCGATCACCTCGTCGCCTGTGGCCCCGGCGTGGAACGAATCGCCGAGGAGATGCTGACGGATTTTCCCGAGGCGCGGACGATTCTGCTCTCCTCCGACCTTCCCGGCGGCGCGAGGCGGCTCAGGCGCGAACTCGACGCCATCGCCGACGGCGAGGCCGATATCGTCATCGGCACGCAGTTGGTCGCCAAGGGGCATCATTTTCCGATGATGACCCTGGTCGGCGCGATCGACGCCGATCTCGGCCTCGCCAATGGCGACCCGCGCGCCGCCGAACGGACCTTCCAGCTCTTGCACCAGGTAACCGGCCGTGCGGGCCGCAGCGGCGGCCGGGCCAGCCGCGGGCTGATCCAGACATTCCAGCCGGAGCACCCGGTGATGCAGGCGATCGCGTCCGGCGACGCCAGCCGCTTCTACGAGCGCGAGATCGCCGAACGCGAACGCACGAGTCTGCCGCCTTTCGGGCGACTTGCCAGCGTCATCGTCTCGGCGAATAGCCGCAAGGAGGCAGAGGAGCATGCCCGCTCGCTCAGACGGGCGGCGGCCGAGGACGGCGACATCGAAGTTCTCGGCCCGGCCGAGGCGCCGCTGGCGGTGCTGCGGGGCCGGCATCGGTTCCGGCTGCTCGTTCACGGGACACGCCGCTCGCCGATCCAGGTGTTCCTGCGCGCCATGGTCGCTGCTGCGCCCCGCCCGCGTGGCTCAGTTCAGGTGCAGATCGACGTGGACCCGCAGAGCTTTCTGTGAGAAAGCCTCTGGCAAAGGGGTATGATGGACGGGGAGACGACGGATGCAGGCGCTGTTGAAATATCTCGTGGCCGGGGCGGCCATGAGCGTGCTCGCGAGTTATTCGGCCATGGCTCAGGACAAAGCGGGCGGAACCTCGCTCCCGACTTCCCCCTTCGCATCGACGACGCCGGGTCAGGCACCGACTGCGAACGCCTCCCCCGACACGCCCACAGGCCTCGAACTGGGTCTCCTCGACTGGTCCCCCATCCCGACGCGCTGTGCCTTCGTCGATCCCGACAAGTCCGTCAAGCCGAGCACGGAGACCACGTTCGAGCCGTTCGTTTTCCTGACCATGACCCAAAGCGGCAGCGGGACAACGGTCGGACCGGAGCGTGGCTACGTCATGGCGAACGGCCTGGTGCGCGAACTCGAAAAGGGCAAGACGGCGCCGAACAAGGACGGCCAGGTGGTCACCGTCTGGCGCTCGGCGGGCGAGCCGCGCATCAACGTCAACATCGTCCTGGCGGACGCGCGCCAGGAGAACGGCACGACCCGCTATTCCGGGTCGATGACCCTTTTTTGGGGCGACAAGAAAGAATCGGTGGCGATCACCGGCAGCTGCGAGAATTGAGCGGCGGCAAGCGCGGCCTGCCGCTTTGCGGCCTGTCTTTCGCCTCGCCGAACCTCAGCCTATAAGGCGCCCGTCCTGATTCCCGCGCGGCACGCCCTCGACTGCCGCCACCTGCCCTCGCCGATGGAGCTTCGATGGACTTCGCGCTGCCGCAAACCAACGCCGACATGCTGCCGTTCGCGGCCGCGTGCGTCACCGTCCTGTTCGGCCTCGTCGCCTTGTTCGCACCGCGAATCACGCTTCGCGCTCTCAGGCTGGAAACCAGCCCGCGCCATCCCGAAGCCCTATCCGAATCGCGGGCGACCATCGCCGGCTTCTGGCTCGGCGTCGGCATCGTCACGCTGCTCCTCTACAATCAGCCCTTCGTCCAGATGACGCTCGGTGCGGGTTGGCTGTTCACCGGTTTCGGCCGACTGGTCTCGATCCTCTCGGACCGCGGGTCGACCGCCTATAATTGGCTGATGTTTTTTCTAGCTCTTGCTCTGGCGGCCGCGGCTCTCGCTCCCGTATTCGGCATGGTGGCGAATTAGCCGCGGGCGAGCGCTCCGCACCGGCGGCAAATCAGCGCAAATAGGACGATGCTTTGACAAAAGCTGTCGCCAAAGCGTGTTGTCGCCGGCAAAACCCTATGCTAGACGGACCCAGTCTTCGGAAGGGCTTTTGCGGCCCGGTCGCGCGCCTTCCGTCAATCATTTAACGGCTTCAAGGATTTGGGGCGCTCTCGCTTCAGAGGCGCAACGAATGCCTTGAACGAAACCCGAAAGAGAAACGGTCGTCCGTGGCACAATCATCCTCTCCCGTTTCGGGGGTCGCAGACCGCTACGCCCAATCGCTCTTCGATCTCGCCCGCGATGACGGCGCGATCGAGACGGTCGAATCCGAGCTCGTGGCGTTTCAAAAACTGATCGACGACAATGCGGATTTCCGCCGGCTCGTCGAAAGCCCGGTCTTCTCCTCGGACGACCAGATGAAGGCGATCGACGCCATCGTTGGCGAGGTGAAGCCGAGCGAACTGACCGGCAACTTCCTGCGGGTCGTCGCGTCGAATCGCCGCCTCTTCGTCCTGCCGGGCATCATCCGCGGCTTTCGCCAGTATGCGGCCGAGCATCGCGGCGAAATCGCGGCGTCGGTGACCAGTGCCCACAAGCTGTCGGCCGCCCAGCGCAAGGAACTTGCCGAGGCTCTCGGCTCCTACGCCGGCAAGACCGTAACCATGACCGAGAGTGTCGATTCCACGATCCTCGGCGGGCTGATCGTCAAGATCGGATCGCGCCAGATCGACACCTCGCTTCGTACCAAACTCAATTCGCTTAAGCTTGCACTGAAAGAGGTCGGCTGATGGACATCCGCGCCGCGGAAATTTCCGCAATCCTCAAGAAGCAGATCAAGAACTTCGGCTCGGAGGCGGAAGTCTCGGAAGTCGGCCAGGTTCTTTCGGTCGGCGACGGCATCGCGCGCGTCTACGGGCTCGACAATTGCCAGGCCGGCGAGATGGTCGAATTCCCCGGCGGAATTCAGGGCATGGCCCTGAATCTGGAAGAGGACAATGTCGGCGTCGTGATCTTCGGCTCCGACCGGGCGATCAAGGAAGGCGACACCGTCAAGCGCACCGGCAACATCGTCGAGGTGCCGACGGGCAAGGGCCTTTTGGGACGCGTCGTCGACGGTCTCGGCAATCCGATCGACGGCAAGGGCCCGATCGAGGGTGCCGAGCAGCGCCGCGTCGACGTCAAGGCGCCGGGCATCATCCCGCGCAAGTCGGTGCATGAGCCGATGTCGACCGGCCTGAAGGCCATCGACGCGCTGATCCCGATCGGTCGCGGCCAGCGCGAGTTGGTCATCGGCGACCGCCAGACCGGCAAGACCGCGATCCTGCTCGATACCTTCCTCAACCAGAAGCCGGCGCATGACGAGAACCGCGAGAGCGACAAGCTCTACTGCATCTACGTCGCTGTCGGCCAGAAGCGCTCCACCGTCGCACAGTTCGTGCGCACGCTCGAAGAGCGCGGCGCCATGGAGTATTCCATCGTTGTCGCCGCCACGGCGTCGGACCCGGCGCCGATGCAGTACATCGCGCCGTTCACCGGCTGCGCCATGGGCGAATATTTCCGCGATAACGGCATGCACGCCGTGATCGCCTATGACGATCTGTCCAAGCAGGCCGTCTCCTACCGCCAGATGTCGCTGCTGCTGCGCCGTCCGCCAGGCCGCGAAGCCTATCCGGGCGACGTCTTCTATCTGCATTCGCGGCTCTTGGAGCGCGCCGCCAAGCTGAGCGAAGCGCACGGCGCCGGCTCGCTCACAGCACTGCCGGTCATCGAGACCCAGGCCGGTGACGTGTCGGCCTATATCCCGACCAACGTGATCTCGATCACCGACGGCCAGATCTTCCTCGAGACCACCCTGTTTTTCCAGGGTATCCGTCCCGCTGTGAACGTCGGCCTCTCGGTGAGCCGCGTCGGCTCGGCCGCCCAGATCAAGGCGATGAAACAGGTCGCCGGTTCGATTAAGGGCGAGCTCGCGCAGTACCGCGAAATGGCGGCTTTCGCGCAGTTCGGCTCCGATCTCGACGCCGCGACCCAGCGCCTGCTCAATCGCGGCGCCCGTCTGACGGAGCTGTTGAAGCAGCCGCAGTTCTCGCCGCTGAAGACCGAAGAGCAGGTGGCGGTGATCTTTGCCGGCACCCAGGGCTATCTCGACAAGCTTCGGGTCAATCAGGTCAGCGATTTCGAGCAGGGCCTGCTCAACGCGCTGCGGAGCGATCACAAGGATCTGCTCGACCGGATCGCGCAGGAAAAGGCGCTTTCGGACGAAATTCGCGAGAACTTGAAGTCGGCGATCGATTCATTCGCCAAGAGCTTCGCCTGAGTCACGAAAACGCGCATAAGCCGCGCCCCTCAGCGGGCGTGGCCGAGCTAGCGGGAGACAGCGCCAAGCCATGGCATCTCTGAAGGATCTGCGAAACCGCATTGCGTCGGTCAAATCTACGCAGAAAATCACCAAGGCCATGCAGATGGTCGCGGCGGCGAAGCTGCGCCGTGCCGAGGAGGCCGCGCAAGCCGCGCGCCCCTATGCCGACCGTATGGCCGCGGTGCTCGCCAACATTTCCGGCGCCATGGAGGGCGACGGCCTGCCGCTGATGGTCGGGACCGGCAAGGACGACGTCCATCTTCTGGTCGTCTTCACAGCCGATCGCGGCCTTTGCGGTGGCTTCAACGCGTCGATCGTCAAGCTTGCCCGGATCCACCAGCGCAAGCTGGAAGGCCAGGGCAAGACGGTGAAGTTCGTGGTCGTCGGCAAGAAGGGCTGGGACCTGATGCGCCGCGACCTGTCGTCGAAGGTCGTCGAGCGCACCGATCTGCGTGAGGCCAAACAGGTCGGTTTCGAACATGCCGAGGCGATCGGACAGACGATCATCGACCTGTTCGAGAAGGGCGAGTTCGACGTTTGCTCGATTTTCTTTTCCGAGTTCGAGAACGTCATGACCCAGACGCCGACCAGGCAGCAGGTGATCCCGGCCGCGCTCGCCGAGGACGACGCCAATCTGGCCGGCGAAGCGACCGTCTACGAGTACGAGCCGGAGCCCGGCGCGATTCTCGAGGATCTGATCCCACGCAGCATCAAGGTTCAGGTGTTGCATGCGCTGCTGGAAAATGCCGCCTCCGAACAAGGCGCGCGCATGTCGGCGATGGACAACGCGACCCGCAATGCCGGCGACATGATCGACCGCCTGTCGATTTCCTACAACCGGCAGCGGCAAGCGCAGATCACGACGGAACTGGTCGAAATCATTTCGGGCGCCGAGGCGCTCTAAAGTATCTAAGAGGAGGCCTCCGATGGCTGACAACGTAAACATTTCCGGCGCGACCGGCCGCGTCGCCCAGGTCATCGGCGCCGTCGTCGACGTCGAATTCGACGGCGATTTGCCGGCGATCCTGAACGCGCTGGAATGCGACAACAACGGCATGCGCCTGGTGCTCGAGGTTGCCCAGCACCTCGGACAGAACACCGTGCGTACCATCGCCATGGATTTGACCGAAGGTCTGGTCCGCGGCCAGCCGGTGAAAGACACCGGCGGCCCGATCGAGGTTCCGGTCGGTGACGGCACGCTCGGCCGCATCATGAACGTCATCGGCGAGCCGATCGACGAGGTCGGTCCGATCCAGTACGAGATGAAGCGCGGCATCCACCAGGACGCGCCGCCCTATATCGAACAGTCGCCGGAATCGCAGATCCTGGTGACCGGCATCAAGGTCATCGACCTTCTCGCGCCTTACGCCCGCGGCGGCAAGATCGGCCTGTTCGGCGGCGCCGGCGTCGGCAAGACCGTTCTGATCCAGGAACTGATCAACAACGTCGCCAAGGCGCATGGTGGCTACTCCGTCTTCGCCGGCGTCGGCGAGCGGACCCGCGAGGGCAACGATCTCTATCACGAGATGATCGAGTCCGGCGTCAACAAGGACCCGCACCAGAACAACGGCTCGGCCGAAGGCTCCAAGGCCGCCCTCGTCTACGGCCAGATGAACGAGCCTCCCGGAGCCCGTGCCCGCGTCGCGCTCACCGGCCTGACCATCGCCGAGCATTTTCGCGATCAGGGCCAGGACGTGTTGTTCTTCGTCGACAACATCTTCCGCTTCACCCAGGCCGGCTCGGAAGTGTCAGCGCTGCTCGGCCGTATTCCCTCTGCCGTGGGCTATCAGCCGACGCTGGCGACCGACATGGGCCAGATGCAGGAACGCATCACCACGACCACCAAGGGTTCGATCACTTCGGTGCAGGCCATCTACGTGCCTGCCGACGATCTGACCGATCCGGCCCCGGCGACCTCCTTCGCCCATCTGGATGCGACGACCGTTCTGAACCGCGCGATCTCGGAAAAGGGCATCTACCCGGCCGTCGATCCGCTGGATTCAAACTCGCGCATGCTGTCCCCGATGATCATCGGCGAGGAGCATTACGGCGTGGCGCGGCAGGTTCAGGAGGTTCTGCAGAAATACAAGTCGCTGCAGGACATCATCGCCATTCTCGGCATGGACGAGTTGTCGGAAGAGGACAAGGTGACGGTGGCGCGCGCCCGCAAGATCGAGCGCTTCCTGTCGCAACCCTTCTTCGTCGCCGAAGTGTTCACCGGCGCGCCCGGCCAGCTGGTCCCGCTCGAAGACACGATCAAGTCGTTCAAGGGTCTGGTCAATGGCGAGTACGACCATTTGCCGGAAGCCGCCTTCTACATGGTCGGCTCGATCGAGATGGCGGTCGAGAAGGCGCAGAAGCTGGCCGCCGAAGCGGCTTGACCGTTGTTTACTCGATCACCAGGGCCCCTCGTCGGAGCGGTTGTTGCTCTTCTCTTGATTTCCGACTGGGTTCTGCCGGCGACCACACGAGCTGACACCACGCAGGATCTGGCTCGGGAGGCCGGATTGACGAAGATGCAGATGGACGCGATCTTTGATCAGGGAGTGGTCAGCGGAACCGCCAACGCCTGCGGTCTTGATTGGACTCGTTTGAGTTTCAGCCCGTTGATGGCCTACTGGCGGGACAAAGGGAAAACCGAGCAGCAGATGGCTGTGATCGCCGCGTGGCATGGTGCTGGCCAAGGGGTGGCTGAGTCCAAGTTCAAGGAACAACCTTGTACCGAGAGGGCGCGCCGTGAGATCAAAGCACGCCTTCCATTCCGACCTTAAAGGGGCACCATGTCCGATAGTTTTCAGTTCGAACTCGTCTCTCCCGAGCGCCTGCTGCTGTCTGAAGCGGTGACGGCCGTCAACGTGCCCGGCACCGAAGGCTATTTCACCGTCATGGCCAAGCACGCGCCACTGATGACGACGCTGAAGCCCGGCGTCGTGGTGGCGACGCTGGAAGGTGGCTCCGAGCAGAAAATCTTCGTGCTCGGTGGCTTCGCCGACGTCAACCAGAACAGCTTCACGCTGCTGGCCGAGCGCGCCACCCGTGTCGAGGATCTCGACGCGGCCGAGCTCGACCAGCAGATCAAGAACGCCGAGGAAGACGTCGCCGACGCCAAGACGCCCGAGGCCAAGGCGAAGGCCGAGCATGCCCTCGACCAGCTCCGCGAAGCGCGGGTCGCCGTCGGATTCTGATATCCCTATTTCTGTTCGATACAATGGGGCCGGCGCGATGCCGGCCTTTTCGTTTCAGTGACCATGCGACATTTCCCACGCGGCCAGCGCCCCATCGGCAGCTCCGCGTGAAATCCCGCTTCAATTCGACCGAACGCAGGCTGTCAGGATATCATACCAACCTGCGGTGATAGGGACCTACTGGATGGCGCTGAACGGGCTTGTCCGGCCAGGAGCGACGCGCAGTTCGATGCGGCGCATCGGGCAAGCGGTGCGACGCCGTCCGGCGAGCCCGTCCAGCCCACCGCAGGCGGGGCGCTCGCTGCGCCTGGCTTCGTCACGGGCCTCACTCGATGCGCCGCATCGCGCGTCGTCCCGCTCCTCGCCATGCATCGGCGATCGTCCCCGTCGAATGGGCTCCTATTACCGCAGGTTGGTATCAGGCCCGCGATAGGAGAAGCCGGACGCCGGCAATGCCGAAGAAGAGCGCAAGCGCGCCCTCGACCCAACGCCGGGCCTTCTCATAGGCCCGGAGCATGGGGCCGGTCGAAAAGACCAAGGCATAGCCGCAGAACACCAGAACGCCGAGAACCGCGCACCCTCCAATGATCGCCAACAGCATATAGGAAGGGGCGCCAGGCTGAAGGCCAAGCGACATAATCGCAATCCATGCCAAAATGGCTTTTGGATTGCCGGCATGCAGGAGGATGCCGCGGCGATACAACGCACGAAATTTTAGCCGCGAGCTATCCGGAATGGCAAGAGTTGCCGGACGCGAACTGAGGGCAGAATTGGCGGCCTTCCAGGCGAGATAAAGGAGATAAAGTCCACCCGCGATCTTGATGGCAAACAGTGCATTGGCATAGGTCGAGAGAACGGCGGAGAGGCCTGTCACTGCAAGAAGCGCCCAGAACATTGAGCCGGTAACGACGCCCAGTGCCAGCACGATAGCGGACATGCGTCCTCGCTCCATTGCAACGCCCATGATCGCCATATTGCTCGGGCCGGGGCTGGCGGTCGCGATCAAGTAGGTCGCATAAACGAGGAACAGTTGATCTACATGCTCGCTGCTCATCGTCACCATCCCCGTTGCTCCGCGATCGCCGTTTCCTACTGCGTGATCAGATCACCACGGTAGACAATATGGACTTTGTTTCCGTCGAGATCGCGCAGATAGGCACCAAAATAGCCGTCGCCGTAGTGAGGCCGTGGGCCCGGCGCTCCTTCATTCTTGCCTCCCACGGCCAACCCGGCTGCATGGGCGTCTGAGACCGCCTCTTCCGAAGGGGCCAGAAAGGCGACCATGCTGCCGTTTCCGGGCGTTGCCGACCCGCCGTCGAAGGGCACGTAAGCATAAAAGCGCGGCAGTGCATTGTCCCGGCAGACCCAGCACAAGGACGGCGGGCCACCGTCCGCAAGGACTGCCCGTTGCCGGAGTCCAAGGGGCTGGAGTACCGCATCGTAAAAACGAGATGCGAACTGAAGATCACTCACACCGACGGTAACGTGGCTGAACATGACGTCCCTTTTCTGACACTGCGGCGCTGCCGGTCACACACATCATCGTAGCCCGCAAAGCCGCGATTCAATATAAAACGCCCAACTCATGCACTGAGGATGCCGACGAGTTTCATGTCGCTCGTACTCATGTCGTCAGATGCCGGAACGCCGCGACCACCCGTTCATAGACGCCGCGCTTGAACGGCACGATCAGGTCCAAGAGTTCGTCCATCGGCTTCCACGCCCATTCATCGAACTCCGCGCTGTGCCCGCCGGGCGGCGGGTTGATGGCGATCTCGCTATCGTCGCCTTCGAAGCGGAAGGCGAACCAACGCTGGGTCTGGCCCCGATAGCGACCCTTGAGGGCGATGCCGACAAGCTCGGGCGGCAGGTCGTAGTCGATCCAGTCGGGTGCCTCGCCGAGCAGCGCGACGGAGCGCATGCCGGTCTCCTCGTAGAGTTCGCGGCGCGCCGCTTCCAGCGGGTCCTCGCCCTTGTCGATGCCGCCTTGCGGCATCTGCCAAAGCTGCGTCGCCCCGGTCATCTCGCCCTTGTCCACCATCATCCGGCGGCCGGACCAGACCAGTCCGTCGCGGTTGAGCACCATGACGCCGACGCAAGGGCGATAGGGAAGATTGTCGAATGCGATCGGTTTCATGCTGTGCCGTCCCGAGTGTCTGGGGCGCGGATCTCCCCTTCATCGGGTGGTGTTATCGCGCGCTCGGCGACGAGGGCAAGGGCATCGATGGAGCGCGGCGGTCAGCGGCGCTCCGTATCCTCGGCCAACGCGGAGACCGGCACGATCTCGATGCCGCGTCCGCTCGCCTCGGCAATCCATTCGGCAATGACCGCGACCGAGACGTCGAAGGCCGATGCGACGCCGATCGCCGCGCCTTCGGCGCGGGCGATGCGCTCGAGCGTATCCAACTGACGGCGGATGTCGGCCGCGTCCTGAGTCTCGTCGATCATCACGTTCGAGGCAGCGACCGGGACGTTCTGAAGCGTCGCCGTGTCCTTGGCGAGCGACCGCAGCGAGCTGGAATCGTCGAGATACATCAGGCCACGACGACCGAGTTCGGCGATCAGCGGCTCCATCGCCGAGGGATCGCCGGTGAACCGGCCGCCCATGTAGTTCATGATGCCGACATAGTTGGTGATCCGGCCAAGCGAGGCGTACAGCGCATCAAAGCGGCCGGCCGCCGCGTCGGCGACCGTCACGGTATTCTTGCCGGGATCGATCTGCGGATAGCCGATCGGCTCGAGCGGCACCTGCAGCAAAAGCTCGTGCCCTCCCCGCCGCGCGTCCTGCATCCAGCGGTCGAGACTGTTGCCCGCCGGCGCGAAGCCGAGCGTCACCGAGCCCGGCAAGGCGTTCAGGGCGTTCAACGTCCCGGTCTGGCTGATGCCGAGACCACCAACGACAATGGCGATGCGGGCGCCCGGTGTGCCGCTCGAGGATCCGGCATAGACGTCGAACGGCCGCCTGCCATCCGCCCCGCGCGTCGGCAGCGGGCCGTAGGCGCTTTCCTCGATGAGATCCGGGTCGGGCAGATGCGCGTCCGAGGGGCGTTGGCGATAGGAGACCGGATCCTCGATGCGGAAGCCGATCCCGCCGCCTTCATGCAGCGCCGGATCGTCCGGGCCCGAGATGACGATGGGCAGCGGCCTCTTCGCCACCGGAGCCGGTGCGGCGATGACCGTCGTGGCAGCGATTTGTTCGGCGGCGATCGACTGCGATGCTTCGGTAAAATAGTCGGTGACCCGACGTTCCGGCTGGCCGAGGAGTGCGGTCGTGAGCGAGCCGGCGACGACGAGCGCAGCCAAGGTCAGACCGCCGAGCGTCGACGCCGACGGTCGACGGCGGGCTTCGCCGTCGTCGCGATCGAGACCCAGGGGCTCATAGAGTTCGCCGTGCATTCTTCCCGTCTATCCGGCGAAGCTGGATCGTGGCTCGCGAGCGAGGGACAGGCGACGGCGGTCTCACTCACGAAAAAGGCCCGGCCATCCGAAGATGGCCGGGCCTTGGTTGTTCATCGCCAGCTATAGGCCGGCCGCGCGAAGGGATCAGTTGGCGGCGTTGGCTTCCTGCTTCGGCGGGAACATGGCGTTGGTCTTGACGCCGTTCAGGAGGTCGATCGCGTACTGCATCTGCAGATCGTCCTTCTTCTCCGGCGGCACATAGTCGAGCGAGCCGGAGCCCTGGTCGTCTTCCTCGTTGCCGGTGATGTGACCGCGCAGCGAGGATTCGCCACGAGAGATATCCTCCTGTGGATCGAGGCCCATCTGCTCGCGGATCTCCTGCGGCAGCGGCTGCTCGACGCCGATGTCGGGATCGATGCCGCGGCCCTGAATGGAACGGCCGGAAGGCGTGTAGTAGAGCGCCGTCGTCAGGCGCAGCGCGCCGTTGGCGCCGAGCGGGATGATCGTCTGCACCGAGCCCTTGCCGAAGGAACGCGAGCCGACGACGGTCGCGCGGCGCTGATCCTGCAACGCGCCGGCGACGATCTCGGACGCCGAGGCCGAGCCGCCATTGACGAGGACGACGAGCGGCTTGCCGTCGATCTCATCGCCAGTCCGGGCATTGTAGCGCCGGGTCTCGTCGGAGTTGCGACCGCGGGTAGAGACGATCTCGCCATTGTCGAGGAAGGCGTCGGAGACCGACACCGCTTCGTCGAGAAGTCCGCCTGGGTTGCGGCGAAGGTCGAGGATATAGCCCTTGAGCTTGTCCTCTCCGACCTGCTCCTTGATGTCGGCGATCGCCGCTTCCAGGCCGATCGTGGTCTGCTCGTTGAACTTCAACAGCTTGACGTAGCCGATATTTCCCTCGACCGAATGACGGACCGAGGGCACCTTGATCTCGTCGCGCGTGACGGTCAGCCGCACCGGCTTGGTCGCGCCTTCGCGGATGATCGTCAGGCTGACGCTGGTGCCGATGTCGCCCTTCATCTTCTCGACGGCCTCGCCGAGGGTCAGGCCGCGAACCTGCTCGCCATCGATCTCGGCGATCAGATCGCCGGCCATGACGCCGGCCTTGTCGGCGGGCGTGCCCTCGAAGGGCGAAACCACCTTGACGAGTTCGTCCTCCATGGTGACCTCGATGCCGAGACCGCCGAACTGGCCGCGGGTCTCGGTCCGCATGTCCGCCGCTTCCTTGGCGTTCATGTAGCTCGAATGCGGATCGAGCGACGTCAGCATGCCGTTGATGGCCGTCTCGATCAGCTTCTGGTCGTCGGGCTCATCGACATATTGCGCGCGAACGCGCTCGAATACGTCGCCGAAGATCGCAAGCTGGCGATAGGTATCGGAGCCCGCCGCGTTGGCGGTGCCGGCGTTCTGACTGACGACGGTCATCGCCGTCGCCCCCATCAGCGCCCCGGCGAAGAGTATCGAGAGCTTACGAATCATTCGTCGTCCTTCCAGAGGGTTCGTCCATCCACCAGGCAGACGGATCGACCGGTTTTCCGTCCTTGCGGAATTCGACATAAAGCGCGGGACGGGTCGCACCGAATTCCGCCACCGCGATGCTGGCAACACGTCTTGCGCCCATGACCGCGACGGGCTCGCCCGCCGAAACGAATTGGCCGGTCTCGACGTCGATCCGCTCCATACCGGCGAGCACGACATGATAGCCGTCGCCGGCGTCCAGGATCAAGAGCTGACCATAGGACCGGAACGGCCCGGAATACAAAACCCGACCGTCCGCAGGCGCCGTGACGGCGTCACCTGGCCGCGCCTCGAAGGATGCTCCCGTCGTCTCCCGCCCAATATCGTCTTTCCCGCCGAATCCGATCAGTTGCATGCCAGCCACCGGCTTCGACAAACGGCCTTTCATTGTCGAAAATGCGGCGGCCGGTTCGAGCCGCGCCGCCTCACGACGAAGTGAGGCAATATCGTATTCGGGCGTTGCGTCGGCGGAGGGCGCGTCGGCTGATTGCAACGCGGCAATTTCGACCGTCGCCTCGGCTGCCGGTTCGCTCTCCACCGCGCCATCATCTGGTGCGGCTGTCTCAGCCGCCGGTGGCGCGGCCGTGGCGACGACCGTCTCCGGAACGTCCTCGATCGCGGCCTCCCGCGTCCGGGCCGCTTCGGCGTCGCGAGCCTCGGCCAGCCGCGTTGCCTCAGCCACGCGCTGCTCGATGACGCGCGCCTCGCGCGTCAGGCGCTCCTCTTCCATGCGCCGGGCCTCCGCCAAGCGCCGGGCTTCCGCCGCCTGCACCTTTTCCTCCGCCTGGCGGCGCATCTCCGCGAGGCGCGCCGCGTCCTCGGCGGCCCTGGCGCTGTCGACCTCGTTCTGCAACGAAGCGATCAGGTCTTTCAGGTCCGTCGCCTTTCCGGCGAGGTCGGCCGCCCGCGCGGCTTCGCTTGTTCGCCGCTCGCGGTTCGTCGCTTCGAGCTTTTCCTTCTCGGCGAACAGCCGGGCAAGGCGCGCTTCCTCCTCGCGGTGCCGGGCGACCTGGCCGGCAAAGCGTTGCGTCTCGGAGACGATGGCGAGACGAACCGTTCCCAGACGTTCCAAATCGGCGACAAGCCGGTCGGTCTCCTCGCGAATGGCGGGAACGACGGCGCCGAGAAGAATGGCGCTGCGGACCGAACCCAGCGCGTCGCGCGGCTTGACCAGCAGCGCTGGCGGCGGCTTGCGGCCCATGCGCTGCAGTGCCCCGAGCACTTCGGCGAGGACGCCGCGGCGCTCGTTGAGCGAGGCCTTGATCAGCCCCTCCTCACTCGCCAGTTCATCGACCCGCCCCTCGGTCGCCGCCAATTCCTCGCTGACCGCCTTCTGGGCGGCGGCGGCATCGATCATCGCCTCGCGAATCCGTTCCCGGTCCTTCGCCAGCGCGTCGATCTCTTCGTCGAGCGAACTGATCGTCTCCCGCGACAACGCGATGGTGTTGGCAACGGCCACCAGATCGGCGGCGGTCTGGCGGCGCTGTTTTTCCAGGATGGCCGAGCGGGCGGTCTGGATCGAGGCGACCTGGATCGGGTCGATGGCGGACTCGACGGGTCTGGCCTCGGAGCGAACCGCATCCGGCTGCGCGCCGGACGGAAACGGCGCGAGCACGGCACAGAGAAACGCCGCGGCGCTGATTCGCACGCCTCGCAACCCCCGTCCAGCCTTGCCTGTCCGCCTTTCGACCAAGACCGTTTGTCCTCCGCGATCCAACCGTGAGGATAGACGAGTCGCGCCATCTCGCATACCGGGAGCCACCCTAGAATCAGCGACTTAACAATCGATCAACCATCGCCGGCGCGCCGGGGGCTTTCCGCAAAAATCCACCGGGCACGCGACAGCGCCTCCGCACCCGATCGGGCCGGAGTGTTAGCTATGCTACCGCCCTCACGAGCGGCGGAACGCCGGAGGCGAACCCTCCGAACGATTGTAATAAACGGTCCGCCTCCGGCGTTCCGCGCGATGGGTGCCAAGGACACGCACGGGCTCTCGGTTCCCGTGTGTCGCCGAACCATTCGCCTGCCGGCCCAACCTTTCGGCCAGGACCGGACGGGCTGTGGGGTGCCGCCGGGAGGAGCACGACCTCCAGGCCGGCGACATGCCGCCTTCCCCGCAGAACGGAAGGCAGGCGCGGCCGTCACAAGGCCCGGTTCCCGCCGCTCCGGAAGCGGCCGAGACCGGCACCGCCCACCAGGGATCACTCCCCTTTGGCCCTCGAACGATCCCGGCGATCGTCCGCGCCCGTTCCTTCGACTGGCTCAGGATGGGCCGGCGGTGAAGGCATTGTGCGGGAGGTGGAGAGGGTGGGGATAAAAATTTTTGCAGGGGCGGGTTTTTGTTAGGGGCGCGGCGCCCCTTCTCGCCCCTTGTGGGCGAGAAAGCCTTTCGTGGAATTGTGCCGAGCAAAGCGAGGCGCAAACCACAGAAAAGGCAAGAGCGGGGTGTCACCAGGCCAACCGCCGCTCCGGCGCCGAACAAGACCGCGCAACCCCTCTCTTGCGATTTCTATCGTTTAGCTCCTTCGTCGCTAAGCCGATGATCGGCCCGTCGCTTGGGCTCCGGGCGTTCATCGTTTCGAACGCTTCGCGTCCGATCCGCTTTGCGGACCGCTCTTCACTCTCCCCCACAAGTGGGGAGAGGAGAGCCGAGTTTTAAGTCAGCTGAGCTTAGGCGCTCGCGTCTACGCCATGCAGAGTCACGGAAGAGACTTAAAGGATTGAACAAGGAATTGAACAGTCGCGGCCGTGAGGTGTAGGCAAAAGGCTGCCAAGTGGTCCGGTACGTTGTGGGGCTGCCCTCCCTGACCATGTCCTCCCTTCTTATTCCGCGGCGTGGGAATCGCACTTTCCAGCATGCTGCGCAGGGACATCATCTGGTTTTTCCAGTATGCTTCTATGAGCCCGTTGTCCAACATGCAGGCTACGAGTTTTGAAGAAGTGTCTCCGTCTGATGTCCATCCGCGCCTATCGCGTATTATCTTCATGGTGCTTTCAAAACATTTGTGGCACTCAACGAGACAACCACTGAAATCACCGTTCTTGTAGTCCGCATGCGCGGCCTGGAACTCATCGTTCGCGCCCCGAAACGCCGGATCGCTCAGCAAAAGAAGCGCTGGACTAGTGACATCAGCATGCAGATATTCGTTGCTGATCTTGATAATATGACCCTGATCATCCAATCTATAACCAAATCCGGCTTCCCGGAAACGAAAATTTACTAGCTCTCGGTACACGCGTACGTCTAAATAATCTTTTGTCTCTACAATTCTGTCAAAAAACTCAACGCAGTCCAGGGCCTGATCACATGGAGGCACCGCAATGAACCATCGAAAGAAGTCTTCATAATACACGCTTGATCGTGATTGAAATAGCATTTTCATACCATATTCTTCAGATAAGATATCATGCACAGCCTGAAATTCTTTATCTAAATTATTATAGTAGTCGAGATTGACAGTCCGGATGAGCCCAGATGTTATCTGAATGCGTAACGTTTGAGGAAATTCTTCGTACTGATAAACATCTGGAAGCGTTCCTAATTCGCGTTTCGCACGCTTCGAAAATATGTCGAATCCCATCATTCAGAAAATCCTTACCCCGGGTTTAAATCTTCAAGCGTTCCCCATTCTGATCACATTCATACAAGCCCCTCACACCCCCGCGACAAACCCTTCCAGCACGCGCTTCTGGCCGGCCTTGTCAAAGTCGACGGTGAGCTTGTTGCCCTCGACCGAGGCGACGGTGCCGTTGCCGAATTTCTGGTGGAAGACCCGGTCGCCGCTGGCAAAGCGGCTGTCCTCGGCGATGACGGATTTCGCCACCAGTTCGCCCTCGATCTCGCGCGGGCCGCCCTTTTTGGCCGAGGCGTAGAGGCCGAACCCCTGTTTCGGCGGCTGGTTGTGGCCCCTGCCCCCGCGGGCGCCGGCGCCCGCATTCGACCCGCCGCCGCCCCCATAGTCGATCTGCCGCGCGCGGCCGCCGGACCAGCCGTCGCCGCCCGAACTGCCTTTGCCCCCGGCAAAGCCGGCATTCGCCGCCTGAGCCCGGCGCCAGCCCGGCGTCTGGTAGGCGTTTTCCTGAAAGGCGGCGGCGCCGTCCCAGCGCGAGGCCCCGTAGCCGCCGTATTGGCTGGTGTTGGCTTCCATCACCTCGACATGCGCCTCAGGCAGCTCGTCGAGAAAGCGCGAGGGGATGGTCGATTGCCACAGACCGTGAATGCGGCGGTTGGAGACGAACCAGATCTTGGCCCGGCGCTTGGCGCGGGTGATGCCGACATAGGCGAGCCGGCGCTCTTCCTCCAGGCCCGAGCGGCCGCCCTCGTCGAGAGCGCGCTGATGGGGAAACAGCCCCTCCTCCCAGCCGGGCAGGAAGACGGTCTCGAATTCCAGCCCCTTGGCCGCGTGCAGCGTCATGATCGAGACGGCGTCGAGATCGGCGTTCTGCTCGGTGTCCATGACCAGCGCGACATGTTCGAGGAAGGAGGCGAGCCCCTCGTACTCCTCCATCGAGCGGATCAGCTCCTTCAGGTTTTCCAGCCGCCCCGGCGCCTCGGCCGAGCGGTCGGCCTGCCACATCGCCGTGTAGCCGGATTCCTCCAGAATCTGCTCGGCCAATTCGGTGTGCTTGGTGGAATCCAGCAGCTCGGCCCAGCGGACAAGGTCGGTGACGACTCGGCGCAGCGCGTTGCGCGGCTTCGGCTTCAGCTCCTCGGTCTCGACCATTTCGCCGGCGGCCGCGATCAGCGGGATTTCGCGGGAGCGGGCGTAGTCGTGCAGCAAGCGGATGGTGGCATCGCCGAGGCCACGCTTCGGCGTGTTGACGATGCGCTCGAAGGCCAGATCGTCGGCGGGTTGGACGACGCAGCGGAAATAGGCCAGCGCGTCGCGCACCTCCATGCGCTCGTAAAAGCGCGGGCCGCCGATGACCCGGTAGTTGAGCCCCATGGTGACGAAGCGGTCCTCGAAGGTGCGCATCTGGAAGGAGGCGCGGACCAGGATCGCCATGTCGTTGAGGTCGTGATTGTCGCGGCGCTGCAGATCCTCGATCGACTCGCCGATGGCGCGCGCCTCCTCCTCCGAATCCCAGCCGGCATTGACCTCGACCTTCTGGTGCTCGGGGTCGGAAAAGTCGGTGAACAGCGTCTTGCCAAGCCGGTCCTCATTATGGGCGATGAGGTGGGAGGCGGCGCCGAGGATGTGGGCGGTGGACCGGTAGTTGCGTTCCAGCCGGATGACGGTGGCGCCGGGAAAGTCTTTGTCGAAGCGTAGGATGTTGTCGACCTCGGCGCCACGCCAGCCATAGATCGACTGGTCGTCGTCGCCCACACAGCAGATGTTGATCTGCTGCTTCTGGTTTTCGCTCACGGCCGAGCGCTCGCTTCGCTCGCTGGCCTGCGCAGGCGCGGCCTGACCGGCCGACGGGCGGTCGCCCTCGCGGCCTTCGGCCGGGGCGCGTGTCTCTGCAATCGCGGTGGAATCCCGCCGCGTCGGCCTTTGCGCCAGGAGCCGCAGCCAGAGATATTGCGCGACATTGGTGTCCTGATACTCGTCGACCAGGATGTAGCGGAAGCGCTTGTGATATTCGGCGAGGACATCCGGATGGGCGCGGAAAATGGCGATCGGATGCAGCAAGAGATCGCCGAAATCGCAGGCGTTGAGCGATTTCAGCCGCGCCTGATAGGCGGCGTAGAGCTCGCGGCCCTTGCCATTGGCGAAGGCGCGGGCGTCGCCCTCGGGAATGTCCTTCGGGGTCAGACCCTTGTTCTTCCAGGAATCGAGCATCTGGGCGAAGCCGCGCGCCGGCCAGCGCTTGTCGTCGAGGTTTTCCGCCTGGATCAGCTGTTTGATCAGCCGGATCTGGTCGTCCGTGTCGAGGATGGTGAAGTTGGATTTCAGCCCGACCAACTCGGCATGGCGGCGCAGGATCTTGACGCCGATCGAGTGGAAGGTGCCGAGCCAGGGCATGCCCTCGACCTGTTCGCCGACCAAAAGGCCGACGCGGTTTTTCATCTCGCGCGCCGCCTTGTTGGTGAAGGTGACGGCGAGGATCTGCGACGGAAAGGCGCGGCCGGTGGCGAGGATATGGGCGATGCGCGTCGTCAGCACCCGCGTCTTGCCGGTGCCGGCGCCGGCCAGCACCAGAACGGGACCCTCGGTGGTCTCGACGGCGGCGCGCTGCTCGGCGTTGAGGCCGGCGAGATAGTCGGGCGCGCGGGAGCCACGGGCGGCCATGGCGCGGGCCGCGATGGAGCCGGCCCGGGGAGCGGCGGGGCCGGAAAGATCATGGGAATCGGTCATCGCCCGCAATGTAATGGTTCGGGCGCGGAACACTAGGAGGCTGTCCCCGTAATGCCTCGGTTGAACTCGACAAGATGGAAGTATGCTGATTCAGTCGTGGGATGAGCAAAACCTTTCGTCGGTGGCCTGTTGATCAGGTTCAGCTTCTTCCTGCGTCGGTGGGTGACTTCGTGCCGGCGGGCCATGTCGCCCATTTCGTGCGCGACATGGCCCGCGAGCAGTTGGACCTGTCGGAGATTATCGAGAGCTACACCGAGTTGCGCGGTTATCCGCCATTTGACCCTGTGATGATGACGGCGCTGCTGCTCTACGGCTACAGCCAGGGGGTCTATTCGTCGCGACGGATGGCGCGGGCCTGCGAGGAGCGGCTGGATTTCCTTGCGGTGACGGCGATGAACCGTCCGGATCATCGGACGATCAACAAGTTCCGCAAGCGTCACCTGTCGGCCTTGAGCGGCCTGTTCGTGCAGGTGTTGAAGCTTTGCCAGAAAGCGGGGCTGGCCGACCTTGGTCACGTTGCGCTCGACGGGACGAAGATCAAGGCCAATGCCTCCAGGCACAAGGCGATGAGCTATGATCGGATGCTCAAGACCGGGCCGGAACTCAAAGCGCAAGTGGACGCCTGGCTTGCGCGGGCCGAGCAGACGGATGCGCTCGAAGACGCCGAGCTCGGCGAGGCGCGCGGCGACGAGATGCCGGACTGGATGGCAGACAAGCAGAAACGCATCGCCAAGATCGAGGAAGCCAAGACGGCCCTCGAGGCGGAGGCTCGTGCCCAGGCTGAAGCCAAGGCCAGGGCGGCGACCGAGAAGCAGCGAAAGCGGAAGCGCAAGGGCGGGCCAGGCAAGCCGACGAAGGGCAAGGCCCAGCCGGAGCCACCTGCCGAGGCCCAGGGGGAATCCAAGGAGGAGCCGAAGCCGAAGGCCAAGGCGCAGCGCAATTTCACCGATCCTGAAAGCCGGATCATGAAGGGGCCTGATGGCTTCCTCCAGGGTTACAACGCCCAGGCAGCCGTCGACGCCAAGGCGCAGATCATCGTTGCCCACGGTCTGAGCGACTGTTCGGCCGACAGCGGCCAGCTCGAGCCCATGTTCAAGGAGATCCGCGTCAACACCGGGCGTAACCCTGCCCAGTTTTCGGCTGATGCCGGCTACTGTTCGGATGCCAATCTGGCAGCTCTGGACAAGCAGAAGATCAATGCCTTCATTGCCCCCGGACGACAGCGACACGGTCGGCCGCCCGGCGAGGGTGGCGCACCCGGCGCCCCTGGAACCAGGGTCGAGCGGATGCGCGCCAAGCTGCGCAAGGACGGCTTTGACAGTCCTTATCGCTTGCGCAAGCAGACCGTCGAGCCGGTCTTCGGTCAGATCAAGCACGCCCGCGGCTTCCGGCAATTCCTGCTGCGTGGCCGCGACAAGGTCGCTAGCGAATGGGCGATGATCTGCACCGTCCACAATCTGTTGAAACTGGCCACATATCGACCGGCACTGGCCTGAACCGGGCGCCGAAAGCCCAGTGTCGATGCTGCACCGGCGTCCGCCAGCCACTTCCAGCCGACGAGAACTGTTCTCACACGAACATCCAGATCGCATCCACAGCGCGCCACCCCCCTTTCGGCGCAAAGCTTCCCCTGCTACCGCTTTAAGGAGTCACGCTCCTAGGGGAACGCGGTCGCCTTGCGGGCAGAGGCGACCGCGTTAGTATTCCCAATGATGGAGCATGGGAGCAAGCGCAATGACCGACGAAACACCCCGCACGCCGAAGATCACCCAGGCGATGATCGACGTCTATGACGAATACACGCATCTGACACTGGACCGGCGCGGCTTCATGGCCAAGCTGACGGCGCTTGCCGGCTCGGCGACGGCGGCGGCCGCGATCGCGCCGCTGATCGGCGCGTCCAAGGCCAGCGCCCAGATCGTCGCCCCGCAGGATGAGCGGGTGACGACCGTGTGGGCGCAATTCCCTGCCGCCGGCGCGGAGATGAAGGCCTATGTCGCCAAGCCGACCGACGCCGAGGGACCGCTGCCCGGAGTCCTCGTCATCCACGAGAACCGCGGCCTCAACGCCCATATCGAGGACGTCGCGCGACGGCTGGCGCTGGAGGGCTTCGTCGCCGTCGCGCCGGACTTCCTGTCGGCCGATGGCGGCACGCCGACGGACGAGGACAAGGCGCGCGAGATGATCGGCGCGCTCGACGGCGCCAAGACGGTGGAGAGCGCAGTCGCGGCGCGCGAATGGGCGACGAGCGAGGCCGGCACCACCGGCCAAGTCGGGGCGGTCGGCTTTTGCTGGGGCGGCGGGCTGGTCAACAGCCTGGCGGTCGCCGATCCGGAGCTCGGCGCCGGCGTCGCCTATTACGGCCGCCAGCCGGACGCGGCCGATGTCGCAAAAATCAAGGCGCCGATGCTCCTGCACTATGCCGGGCTCGACGAGCGCATCAATGCCGGCATCGACGCCTACAAGGCGGCGCTGGAGGCGGCCGGGATGGAGCATGCGATCGTCGTCCATGAGGGCGTCAACCACGCCTTCAACAACGACACATCGGCGGCGCGCTACGACAAGGCGGCGGCGGACAGCGCCTGGGAGCAGACGGTCGCGTTCCTGAAGCAGCACCTCGGCGGCGGTTGATCCCGCCGCGTTCCGGCTACCGCACGATCGCCGGGACGGGACCGACACGCGCCATCCAAGCGCAGGAATGCGCGGACGAGCGCCATGCCGTGGCGTCGTTTACAGAATTTTAACCCTCGTCCCCCGCCAGATTATTAATCTCAATGCCGTTTGGTCACCACATCGAATTCGTCGCTCGGCCAAACCTTGCCGCGACGCGTGGATGAGGATGGCGATGAAGACCCCGGACTATCACGATGGCGGCCCTGTGGAGGTCGTCGCCTTCCGTGTCAACGAGCAAGAATTCTGTGTCCGGACGATTTCGGTGCGCGAAATCCGGGGGTGGTCGCAATCGACCCCCTTGCCGAATTCCTCGCCCGACATCCTGGGCATGATCAATCTGCGCGGGACGGTCATTCCCGTGGTCAGCATGGCGCAGAAGCTCGGCATGACCGCCGCGCCGCCGAATCCTCGCAGCGCCATTGTCGTCGTCGAGGTTCAAGATACGATTCTGGGCCTGCTCGTGGACGGTCTCTCCGACCTCCTGACCTTCGACGGCTCCACTATCCAGCCGGTTCCGGAAATGACCGGCGGCTACGACAAGAGCTATACCGAAGGCATCATCGCGCACGCCGACGGCATGATCTGCTTCCTCAACCTCGACCACATGTTTCCAGACGTCGCAAAATTGGCTGCCGCGGCGTAATGCCGCAAGGGGAGCTGGGGACTGCCGCCAACTAACGGCGGCACCTTCGGTATTCGCCCTCGGCCCTCGCTCGAGGTATCAACGCCGCGATCAAGTGGCGGGCGCGAATTTCGGTTATTTCAGAGCTCGTTACGCGAAACGCGACAAAGGCATTTCAGGTTTGCATCGAGTCCCATGGGGCCGTGCGCCGGCAATAACAATTATCATCCGTACTCTTTTTACATCGCACCTTCCTCACCGATGCGTGATGCAAATACTTACGAATGAAATCAGTTGTTAACAGATAGCCGTCTAACAACCCCATTAAGCTCGCTTGCCGGATGCCAAGCGTATGCCTGAGCGTCGCGAAAGCGTGCCCGGCTGTCCGACGAGCGACGCGCCTTCATATTGGCGCGAGTTCAATTGGGTCCGACCGGAAAGTCGGCAGTGAGGGTGAGGAGATAGGTTTGATGGGTATTCTACCGGCAGGTTTCGGGAATGGCGATTCAAAGGCCATTCTCGCGGCGCTCAGCAAGTCGCTCGCAACAATCGAGTTCAAGCCGGATGGCACGATCATCACGGCCAATGAGAACTTCTGCAGCGCGATTGGCTATGACGTCAGCGAGGTCGCCGGACGGCATCATTCGATGTTCGTCGAACCGGCCTACGCCCAGAGCGCCGAATACAAAGAGTTCTGGGCCAAGCTCGGACGCGGCGAATTCGATGCGCGCGAATACAAGCGCTTCGGCAAGGGCGGCAAGGAAATCTGGATCCAGGCCACCTATAATCCGATCCTCGGTGCCGGCGGGAAGGTTCAAAAAGTCCTCAAGATCGCGACGGACATTACCGCCGCCAAGCTGGTTTCGGCCGAAAATTCCGGCAAACTCGATGCCATCGGTCGGGCGCAGGCGGTGATCGAGTTCACCGTCGACGGCAAGATCCTCACCGCGAACGACAATTTCCTGAACGCGATGGGCTATGGGCTCGACGAGGTCGTCGGACGACACCATTCGATGTTCGTCGAACCGGCCTATGCCCAATCACCGGACTACCGCAATTTCTGGACGCGGCTCGGCAGCGGCGAGTTTGTGTCCGAGGAATTCAAGCGGATCGGCAAGGGCGGCAAGGAAATCTGGATCCAGGCGTCCTACAACCCGATCTTCGACATGAGCGGCAAGGTGATGAAGGTGGTCAAATTCGCGACCGACATTACCGGGCGCGTCGAAGCCGTCAACGAGCTCGCCAACGGACTCGGCCGGATGGCCGATGGCGACGTGCGTCAGCGCATCACTCGACCCTTCATTCCGGCCCTCGACAAATTGCGCGAGGACTTCAACGAGTCCGTCGGCACTTTGGAGGCGGCCCTGCAGAAGGTTGGAGAGAATGCGTCCGCCATTCATAGCGCCAGCGCCGAAATCCAGACCGCGTCCGACGATCTGGCGAAGCGGACGGAACAGCAGGCTGCGTCCGTCGAGGAGACCGCCGCCGCGATCGAAGAGATGACGGCGACCGTGAAGAGTTCCACCGAGCGGGCCGAAGGGGCCGGGCAACTGGTCACCCAGACCAGGGCGGGAGCGGAGAAGTCCGGCGAGGTCGTGCGGCGTGCCGTCGCCGCAATGGGCGAAATCGAGGCCTCGTCCGGCCAGATCGTCAACATCATCGGGGTGATCGACGAGATCGCCTTCCAAACCAATCTCCTGGCTCTCAACGCTGGGGTGGAGGCGGCGCGCGCCGGCGAAGCCGGCCGGGGCTTCGCGGTCGTCGCCCAGGAAGTGCGCGAACTCGCCCAACGCTCGGCGAAAGCGGCGAAGGAAATCAAGAGTCTGATCAACACCTCGGGCGAGAACGTCAAGCTGGGTGTGGGGCTGGTCGGCGAGACGGGTGCCGCGCTCGAGACCATCGTCAGCGAGGTGAAGGAGATCGACCAGCACGTCACGGCGATCGTCGAGGCCGCGCGCGAACAAATGGTCGGGCTTCAGGAGATCAACAAGGCCGTCGCTTCGATCGACCAGGGCACGCAGCAGAACGCCAGCATGGTGGAGGAGTCCTCCGCGGCCTGTCACGGTCTCAGCCAGCAAGCCGCGGCCTTGACCGAACTGTTGGGCCATTTCGACCTCAGCGACGAACGGCAGGGAGCGCAGCCCGCCGGCCGAAAAGTCACGAGGATGCCGGATTCTCCAGCCCGGCAGCTCGTAGGGAAAGTCTCCCGCGCCTTCGCGACCAATGGCAACGCGGCAGTCGACGCCAACACATGGGAGGAATTTTGATGGCTCCCGACATCGGAGAGGACGGCGGACCGCTCGAAATCGTCGCCTTCCGCATCAACGAGCAGGAGTTTTGCGTCCGGACCATCTCGGTCCGCGAAATCCGAGGGTGGTCGCAATCGACTCCCTTGCCGAACTCCCCGCCGGACATCCTGGGCTTGATCAACCTGCGCGGCACCATCATTCCGGTGGTCAGCATGGCCCGCAAGCTCGGAATGACCGCCACGGACCCCAATCCGCGCAGCGCCATAGTGGTGGTCGAGGTTCAAGGCAAGACGCTCGGCCTTTTGGTCGACCGCCTGTCCGACATCATGACCGTCGATCATTCCAGCATCCAGCCCGTCCCCGAAATGAGCGGAGCTTACGAGAAGAGCTACGCCCAGGGGATCATCGCGCACTCGGACGGCATGATCTGCTTCCTCAACCTCGAACAGATGTTTCCGCAGGCCGTCGCGCTCGCGGAAGCGGCGTAACGCGAAACAATCCAAGAGGCCGGGCGCACACCCATGCGACCGGCCTTTCGCCGAACACTTATCTCCTGTGCCAGCACGGCGATCAGCGGTTGCCGGAATCCAGCAGCGTATCCAGGATCGGGCAATCGGGCACATTGCCGCCCTCGCATTCCGCCGAGACCGCCACGAGCGTACGCTCCAGGCGCTCAAGGTCGGCGATCTTGGCGCGGATGCCGTCGATATGGCGACGGGTCAGCGCCAGAACCTCGCCGCACGTCGTGTCGCGCGCATCGGTGAGACCCAGCAATCCCCGCAATTCCTCGATCGAGAAGCCGAGTTCGCGGCCGCGCAGGATGAAGCCGAGCCGCGCCTGATCATCCGGCGCATAGAGCCGGTGACCGCCCTCTGAGCGGTCCGGAACGCCGAGCAACCCGATTTTCTCGTAGTAACGGATCGTCTCGCTGTTGCAGCTCATGCGCTTGGCCAGTTCGCCGCGCTTGAGCACCGCTCTCGCAGCCGTGATCGCCATAGCGGAAAAAACCTCTTGAACCTGTAGTCGCTACAGACCGTAGATGTTGGTCCACCCGAAAGCGAGGGCCAATCGACATGAGCGACACAGCAGCCGAGATCGGACGAAAAGACGCACGACCGGCCGCCCCGGAGCGGCGCGAGGCGTGGTTCGCGGGCGGCGGTGTCGTCGGCGCGGTGCTCGCCTCGTCCTGCTGCATCGCGCCGCTGGTTCTGGTCACGCTGGGGATCAGCGGAGCCTGGATCGGCAATCTGACGGCGCTGACCCCCTACCAGCCGTATTTCGTCGCCCTGACGCTGGTGTTTCTCGGGCTCGGGTTCTGGCAGGTCTATTTCCGGCCGAAAGCGGCCTGCGCGGTCGGCGCCGCCTGCGCCCGCCCCATTGCCTCGCTGATCACGCAAAGCGCCCTTTGGATCGCCACCGTCCTGGTCATCCTGTCGATGACCAACGCCTGGTGGGCGCCGTTATTCTATTAGGAGACCACGCATGAAACGCCTGTCGACCCTTTCCCTGGCCGCTGCGATGCTGAGCGTCGTCGGACTTGGCGCGGCCCTGCTTGCCCCGGCGGCGATCGCGCAAACGCAGACGGAAGCCGCCCCGGCGCTTCAGACCCAAACCTTCACGATCGCAAACATGACCTGCCCGACCTGTCCGATCACCGTCAAACTGGCGATGAGCGGGCTCGACGGCGTTACTTCGGTCGCGGTCGATCTCGACGCCCAGACGGCCACGGTGGTGTTCGATCCGGCGATAGTCACGCCGGGCGACCTCGCCGAAGCCTCGACCAACGCCGGCTACCCGGCCAAAATCACCGGAAGCTGATCCGTCATGAAAGACAGGACGCTTCTCAAGACCGGCATTGTCGGCTCGGTGATCGCGGCGATCTGCTGCTTCACTCCGGCGCTGGTGATCCTCTTCGCCTTCGCCGGGGTCTCCGCCTGGCTGGCCTTCGCCGACTATGTGCTGTTTCCGCTGCTGTTCCTGTTTGTCGGCATCACCGCCTACGCCCTCCTGCTACGCCACCGCCACAAGAAAGCCGCCTGCTGATGGAACCTCGCTCCACCCTCACCTGCCCGCAATGCGGACACCAGGAAACCGAAACCATGCCGACCGACGCCTGCCAGTTCTTTTATGACTGCAAGGGCTGTGGCGCGCTGCTCAGGCCGAATGCCGGGGATTGCTGCGTCTATTGCTCCTTCGGCAGCGTGCCCTGTCCGCCGATCCAGGAAGCGCGGGCGAGCGGCGAAACCGCCGCCTGCTGCGCGAGCTAGAGTTAGCCCATGACCCAGAATTTCGACCTCATCGTGCTCGGCGTCGGCATGGCCGCCGTCAGCGCCGCCAACAAATGCGCCGCCGCCGGCTGGTCGGTCGCCGTCGTCGACGAACTGCCCTATGGCGGCACCTGCGCACTGCGCGGCTGCGACCCGAAGAAGATGCTGCGCCGGGGCGCCGAGATCATCGACGCGGCGCGACTGATGCGCGGCAAGGGCGTCGAAGCCGGCGACCTTAAGATCGACTGGGCCGATCTGATGGCGTTCAAGCGCAGCTTCACCGACGCGATGCCGGACAAGATCGAGGGCGGTCTCGACAAGAACGGCGTGAGCACGTTTCACGGCCCGGCGCGCTTCCTGAACGACAACACGGTCGAAATCGGTGGAGAGACCCGGCTGCAGGGCCGCCACATCCTGATCGCCACCGGCGCCGAGCCCCGGCCGCTGGAATTTCCGGGCGCCGAACACGTCATCGACAGCACGGCGTTTCTGGAGCTGGAAACGCTGCCGCGCCGCATCGTCTTCGTCGGCGGCGGCTACATCTCCTTCGAGTTCGCCCATATCGCGGCGCGGGCCGGCAGCGCGGTCCAGATCGTCCAACGGGGCGAACGGCCGCTGAAGGGTTTTGACCCCGACCTCGTCGACAGACTGGTCGCGCGCGGCCGTGAGGCGGGCGTCGCCGTCACCACCATGACGGATCTCACATCGGTGGAACGGAGCGGCGACGGCTACACCGTCCATGCCGAGACCGACGGCAAGCCCGCGACATTCGCCGCCGATCTCGTCGTCCACGGCGCCGGCCGCGTGGCGGCGATCGACCGGCTCGACCTTGCGGCGGCGGGGGTCGAGGCGAGCGAGGCCGGCATCCGCGTCGACCGTCATCTCAAGAGCGTTTCCAACCCGGCGGTCTTTGCCGCGGGTGACGCCGCCGACACGGACGGCCCACCGCTGACGCCGGTGGCCGTTGCCGAGGGCAAGGTCGCCGCCTCGAACATGCTGAAGGGCGATCACGCCACCGTCGATTATCGCGGCGTACCGAGCGTCGTCTTCACGATTCCCGAGCTTGCCCGGGTCGGCATGCTGGAGTCCGAGGCACGGGAGCAAGGCCGCAACTTTCGGGTGGCGTATAACGACACCAGCGGCTGGTACTCCAATCTGCGGGTCGGCGAGACCCATGCCGCCACCAAGATCCTGATCGACGCCGACAGCGACGAGATTCTCGGCGCGCATCTGCTCGGGCCGGAATATGCCGAGATCGTCAATTTCTGCGGCCTCGCCATGCGGCTGGGGCTGAAAACCCGCGACCTCAAATCGATGATCGCCGCCTACCCGTCCGTCGGCTCAGACCTCGGCTCGATGCTGTAGTGCGCCTCCCGGCGCGCGCCTATCCACGCGGGGCGAAATAGCGGGTGGCGCCGTCCTCGCCGGTGCCGGTGCGGGCAAGGCCGAGTTCGGCGAGATTGCGCAGCACCTCCTCGACATTCGCCAGCTTCTTTTTCGTCGCCTTGCCGGCGAAGGCGGCGGCGAGCTGGTCAGGCAGGACCGGCTCGGGGGCGCGCGCCAGCGCGTCGCGGACGAGGCGGATCTGCTCGAAAGTGTCCGCCGGCAGCGCCGGCGGTTTGACGCCGGCCGCCACCACCGCGATTTCGGCCTCGATCTGCGTCGCGGCGGCGGGCTCGGCCACCTTGTGACCGAGTTTTGGGATCTGGTAGTCCGGCCGCAGCCAGCGGACATAGCCGCGCTTTTCCTCGGCCTGGCGCTCCAGGTTGAGCGCCACGAGACGGCTCAACAGCTCCTCCTCGGCGACCTCCTGGTCCTCGCTCTTGAATGGCGAGGGCATGGTCGCGCCGGGCCGGCCGACGAGGCGGGTAGCCAGATCCTCCCAGCCATAGGCGGCGAAGACGGCGCGGTCGATGTCGTCGTGAATCTCCTTCAGGACGGCGATCAGCCCGGCATCGTAGATGGCGCGTTCCGCCTCGCTCAGCGGCGGAACGGCGGCGGGCTCTGCGGTTGCGCCCGGTTCTTCTCCCCGGCGGGGAGAAGGTGGCGCCGCAGGCGCCGGATGAGGGGTCTTGCCACCGCCTTGTCCCTCACCCGGTTCGCTTCGCGAACCACCCTCTCCCCCGAGAGGAGAGGAATGGGCGCCCTGCCCGGCACGCCCGGCCCATTCCAGCGCGCGGACGCGCTCCAGCACGTTGTAGAGGCCGGTCATGGTCAGGAAATCGTGCTCGGCCAGCCGCTGCTTGCGGAAGGCATCGAGCCGCTCACCCAGCTCGGCGAGATGCGCGCGACGCGCGGCATTGCCGGCATCCTCCGGCCCGCGCAAAGCGGGCGGAACCTCGGCCACGCAGGCGGGAAAGGGAAAGGGGTCGAAGGTGCGGGTATTGTTGTAACGAGGGTCGTTACCGATTCCCATGAACCCACCAAGCTGAATTGCCCAATATATGTGAAGTCGTGCCGATAGCACCGCTAGCGCGCTATGCGATGCAAAGGCGATTGCTATAAGACCCTGATCTGGTAGAGCTGGCTGGCAGATAGATGTAAATATCCTATGCCGCGCAGTCATCGGCGTGACTATGTACCAAGAAATCTTTTCTAATCCATCTCTTATACCAACGGGCGCTGATCAAGACCCATGCGCCCACTCTCGCATTCCGATGGACGTGATTTTCCAGGGCTGATCGACGAGCTTGTTCCAAGCTGCGCAGCAGTG